>CAZVDW010000517.1:0-8080 GCA_964625645.1 uncultured Rhodospirillaceae bacterium | reverse complement strand
CCGATGCGACCGCGCAAGCTGCTGCTGCACCGGCGCGAGATCGAGAAGCTGTCGGGATTGGTGCAGCGCCAGGGCTACACGCTGGTGCCGCTCAAGCTCTATTTCAACGACCGCGGCCGGGCCAAGGTGGAGCTCGGCGTGGCGCGCGGGCGCAAGCAGCACGACAAGCGCGAGCGCGAAAAAGAGCGCAGCTGGCAGCGCGAGAAGGGCCGCCTGATGCGCGAGCGGGGCTGATCATGGCGAGGCCGCTCGATGCAAAGGTCGTGGAAGCCGTCGAACGCGCCCTCTGACGATGAGCGGATATGTCGGCGCCGAGCACGAATTTCACGACAGGGAATTCGTGCGCGGCTGGGCGGCGCGGTTCGTGCCGACGGCGCCGCGCCTGCAGCTCTTCGATATGATCCTGGCCCAGATCACGCAGCCCGGCATACCCAATTCCCATGTCGTCGAGCTTGGTCTCGGGCCGGGCTACATGGCGCGCCATCTGCTGCAGCGAAATGCCACGATCAGTTATGAGGGCATCGATTTCTCGGAGGTCTTTTTCGCGGTCGCCAGGGAGACCCTCGGCGATCTGATGCAGCGGGTGACGCTGACCTGGGCCGATTTCATGGACCAGAGCTGGCCTCTGAGCATCGCCAGAGCGCCGGGCGCCATCGTCTCGACCTGGGCGCTGCACGATCTCGGCAGCCAACAGGCGGTGGCGGATGTCTATGCGCGCTGCTACGAGACCCTTGCCGAGGGCGGCGTGCTGGTTAACGGCGACTTCATCAAGCCCGCGGGCACCGGCTGGTCCTTCGAGGCGGGCCGCTTCGAGATAGAGCGGCATTTCGAGCTATTGCGCCGGGCGGGCTTTTCCGAGCCCGCATGCCTTGCCCATCTGGAGCCCAATATCGAGAACCCGACGCCGGCCGAGAACTACGCCTGTCTCGTCGCCGTCAGGTGAGATTACCCGCAGGGAGAGACCAGCTGTACACGCTCCATTACATGCCCGGCCGGGCGAACCTTGCGCCGCACATAGTTCTCCAGGAAACGGGTGTCCCATACCGCCTTGCCCTGGTCGATTTCGAGACGCAGGCTCAGAAGAGCCCGGAATATCTGGCTCTGAACCCGAACGGGCGCGTGCCGACCCTGGTCGATGGCGACTTCGTCCTGTACGAGGCCGCGGCCATCACCATGTATCTCGCCGACGAACACGGCCTGGCGCCCGCGCCTGCTACCGAAAGCCGGGCCAGCTATTACCAGTGGATGGCGCATCTGACCAATTCGCTGCAGGAAGCCTTGAACCAGTGGTTCCACCCGGACCACTTCGTCAGCGGCGCACCAGCGGAGGACGCGTTCAAGAAGAACGCCGAGCAACGGCTCGAAGCGCTGTGGGACAATCTCGACGAGGCCGTGTCGAGCTCGCCTTACCTTCTCGGCGAGACCTACAGCGCCTGCGACGCCTACCTGTTTTTCCTGACTTGCTGGCAGACCAGACTGAACAAAAGCATGATCCGGGAGCGGCCGAGCCTGGCGCAATTCTTCAAGACCGTGGCGCGCCGCCCGGCGGTCATCCGCGCCCTCGAGGCCGAGGGAATACGCACCTGGTATGGGCTCTAGGACGCTCTGATCAGGAGTCCTCGAGATCGACGTCTTCGTACCAGCGCTCCGCGGGCCGTTCCTTGCGCCGCTCGGGCCCGTCATAGGGCTCCTCGCTGCGGCGCCGATCGACCAGGGTCTTGAGCGCTGCGGGGTCCGGAATATAGACCGTCTTTCCCTTGCGCTCGATCAACCCGGTCTTCGCCAGTCGGCCAAGCACGCGCCCGACCGTCTCGCGCGTGGTGCCGGCGCGCGCGGCCAGATCGGCCTGGGTCGGCAGCGGGTAGATCGACCACAGGCGCGGCACCGCCGGGTCCGGACCGGCCAGGCGCAACAGCTCGACATAGACGCGATGCGCCGAGTCCAGGGTGTTGAGGTCGGTGATGCGCTCGTTGCCGTCGCGAATGATATGCGCGAGCCGCTTCAGGACGCGCCGCATGACCTCGGCGTTGCGGCTCAACAGCGCGTCGAAGTCCAGCGGCGACATGCTGGCGATCAGGCTGTCCTCGGTCGCCGTGACGATTGCCGAGCGCGGCTGATCGTCGATCGCCGAAAGCTCGCCGAAATGGCCGCCGGCGGGGATGCTGTCGAGCATGATCACACGCCCCGATTTGGCATAGCTGGCCACCTGGGCGGCGCCGCTGATGACGAAATAGACGTCGCGGCTGTCGCTGTCGCGCTCGAGGATCTGCTCGTTGCGGCGATATTTGCGCCGCCGGCAGCGCTGCTCCAACAGCTGCAGCTCGCTCTCGGGCAGATCGCGGAACAACGCGATGTCGGCAAGCGTGGGTGGGCTCATTTGGCTACGATATCGTTGTTTCGGCCGGCGCTTGTCTGGCGCCGGCCCGTCACTGAGCAAGATAGCACGATCGCCGAGCGCAGCCACCAGCGGCAACTGGCAGTCAGGCCGCTGGCGTGACGGCGGTCACGACCTCTCGAACAAACGTGACGGCCGTCACCACCCTCGGGAAATCCCTAGCCCATATGCCCTATTGCTGGGTAGCGCGGTCCCGGTGCTTATCCGGTAGATAGGGAGCTCCCTTGGCGATGAACAGGACAGCGCTTGAACGGTTTCATCGGTTGCTGGCGCGGCTTGCCCTACAGGCGATGCTGATCGGCTGCATGGCGGCCGGTGCCTTGGGCGGGTTCTTCCTGTTCAAGCTGGCCGATCACGCCGATTTCGTCTGGTGGGTCGAGCAAAACGTCGGCCCCGCGACGGCGAAGCTGTCGGCGATGGTGAGCTTCGACCCGCTGGTCGTCGCGCTTCTGGTGCCCCTGCTGATCGCCCTCGGCCTCGGCCTCAGCATGATATTCGTCTGGCAGCGCCACGACACCGCTGAGCGCCTGAAGGACTAGTCCGTCTCCTCCGGCAGCCCGGCCTTGCGCAGGCCTTCGGCCATGCGGTCGATCACGTCCTCTTCGTAGTTCCACAGCCGGTGTAAATCGACCATCATCTGGATGTTGTAGCCGGGCCAAAGCTCTCGCAACGTCGCCACCGCGCTCGCCGCCTCGCTAGCCATGCCGAGCTGCCCGTAGGCCGCCGCGAGCATAAGGTGCGTCCAGAAGAATCCGGGCATGTTGATGCGCCGGGCGGCCGCCAGCGCATCTTCGTCCTTGCCTTGCCGGTAGGCGTCATAGAAGTAGGGAATGTGGTACCAGGTCTGGTGATGCGGGTTCAGCTCGATGGCCCTCTCCAGGAGCGCGAAGCCACGCTCCCAGCTGCCGCTGTAGCAAAGCAGGATACCGGCGCCCGCGAGCGACATCGCGTCGTTCGGCGCCAGTTCCATGGCGCGGTCTAATTCGCTGCGAAACCCTCCCAGGTCGTGGCGAAAGTAGAGAACCCGGGCCAAAGCCCAATGCGACCAGCCGTCGGTGGTGTCGAGATCGATGGCTCTTTCGGCGTAGCGCAAGGCGCGGTCCAGGGGCGGTGCCAGCTCGGGCTGCGGATTGTATCCAAATAGCAGCTCATCGGTCGTAAGGCCGGCGAACACGACGTAGGCCTGGGCATAGTCCGGCTCTTCGGATATCACGCGCTCCACGCACGTGCGCGCGGCCAGATGCGCATCGGGCGTGATCACGCGCCAATAATCCATCGCCCGCATAACACATTCGTAACTCGCCAGATCGGCCGGCGCCTTGCCCGCCGACGCCTCGGTCACGGCCATGGCAATGATGCTGTCGGCGCTGGCGATGGCGCCGACAACACGCTCGGTTATGTCATCCTGAATCTCGAAGACGCTGCCGGCCGAGAGATCGCGGTCGTAGGTCTCGGCCCAGAGGTGGGTGCCGTCTGTCGCGTCGAGCAGCTGGGCGATAACGCGGATGTCGTCCTCGGACCGCCGCACGCTGCCTTCCAGCACGTAGGTGGCGCCGAGCTCTGCGGCGACCGTGCGCACATCGACATTCTCGCCCTGGTACTGGAACGACGAGTTGCGCGCGATCACGCCGATATGGGGAAAGCGCGCCAGCCGCGTGATGATGTCCTCGGCCACCCCGTCGGCGAAGAACTGGTGCGCCGCATCCTCGCTCATGCTGTCGAACGGCAGCACGGCAATGACCGGACGAGAGGGGGCCTCGGGCGGTGCATCTGGCAGGCCGGCCTTGCGTAGGCCGTCGAGCATCGCCTCAAGGAATGCCGGCTCGAAGTTGCGCTTGACACCGTATTCATGGCGGGCGGTCTCGATCGTAAAGCCGGGGTGCAAATCGTACAGCGCGGCTAGCGCGGCGCGCGCTTCCTCGGTTCGCCCAAGCTGACCATAGACCGCTGCCGCATTCATTTGGAAAAGATCGAAGGTGCGACCCGTCACCTGCTGGATCCGTGCCAGCGCCTGCTCGTACTCGCCTTTGCGGTAGTGGTCGTAGGCGAAGGCGAAGTGGTACCAGGACGGATGGGCGGGATTGAGGGCCATGGCCTTGGCCATCAGCGCGAGACCACGCTCCCATTTGCCGGTTGGCGCCGTGAAATGGGCGGCAAAACCGACGATCGCTGAATCATTGGGATTGAGGGCTATGGCGCGTTCCGCTGTCGCATAAAACAGCTCGAGCTTCTGCTGCGAGAAGTAGGCCAGCGCCAGTGCCCAATGGGCGGCGGGATGGGCGCGATCAAGATCGAGCGCGCGCTGCGCGAGCTGCAAGCCGCGCTCGACCGAGTTCGGGCGCACATTGTAATTGTGCCGGTATTCCTCGACATAGACATAGGCAAGCTCGGCCAGCGCATCGACATAATTGGGATCGAGATCGACCGACCGCTCAAGGCAATCGCGGGCCATGCCGTGCTGCTCTTCGCTATGGATATGATGATAGACCAGGGCGCGCAGGAAGCAGTCGTGCGCGGCAAGATTCTCGGTGCGGGTCGTGTGCTCGCGCTGCTCCCCGACCCGGGCGATCAGGCCATGCTTGCCGGCAAGAGCGCCGACGATGCGTTGCGTGATGTCGTCCTGGACGGTGAATATGCTTTGCGCCGAAAGGTCTCGTTCGTAGGTCTCCGCCCAGACGTGACCGCCGGATTCGGCATCGATCATTTGCGCGGTGACGCGGATGGTCTCCTGGTCGGTTCGCACGCTGCCCTCGACCACATAGCGCGCGCCAAGCTCGCGGCCGACGGCACGGACATCGACCGCCTGGCCCTTGAATTGGAATGTCGTGTTGCGCGCCAATACGAAAAGCTCAGGAAAGCGCGTCAGCTCGGCGATGATTTCCTCGGTGATGCCATCGGAGAAATACTCCTGCTCCGGATCGCCACTGAGATTATCAAACGGCAGCACCGCGATCGAGGGTCCGGCGGGCAGGGCGAGGATCGGGTCCGCCGGCTCCGCGCTCGCCACCTCGGACTCCGGCGCGGGCTCTGCCGTCGGCCATAGTGCTACGGCGATGACAGCCACCACCGCGACGGCCGCGCCGGCCAGCGCCAGCTGTCGTGCGCGAGCGGGCTTCGCCGCCGCCGGCGCCACTTCACCCTCCGCCAGCACGCGATAGGCGCGCACGGGCTCGGCGACGTTCTTGACCTCGTGCTCGCCAAGGTCCGCGAAGCCCTGGTCGAGGCGGCCCCTGACCGCGCCCTGGATCATGTCGGAGACGACGATGGTGCTTGGCTCGGCGAGGCCTTCCAGCCTCGCTGCCACGTTGACGCCGTCGCCATAGACCGAGCCGTCGGGCTTCTCGTGGATATCGCCGAGGTGGATGCCGATGCGGAAATGCATCTGTCGGGCCTCGGGCACGGGCGCGTTGATCTCGCCCAGGCGCTGCTGGATCGCCACCGCCGCCTGCACCGCGCCCGCGGCGATCTCGAAGACGGCCAACACGCTGTCGCCGGCGGTATCGACGATGCGGCCCTGGTTGGCTTGGGTCTGCTCGATGAAGACCGCGCGCGCGGCATCGAGCGCGTCTATCGTGGCGCGCTCGTCCGCCGCCATCAGCCGCGTATAGCCGGCGGCATCCGCCGCCAAGATCGCCGCTACCCGTTGCGTGACACCGTCATCGGCCATGGCATGCTCCCGTGCCCCCCAAGCCGCCAGCCTTCTTTGCTGGCAGGATACGCCGTGCCGCCGCGCGGCTCAACTCAATGCATCGGTGTCGCGCGGACAGCCGGCGGCCTGCCATTCGGCCAGCGCCTGTGCCATGGTGACGAAGACCGCGCCGGCCTCGCCGAGGCGCTCGACGAGGCGCTCCAGCATGCGCATGCGGTGGCCGCGGCCGATGACCATGGGGTGGCAGGTATAGGTCAGCACGCCCCACTCGGCATGCTCGCGCATGTAGAGGAAATCCTCGATCCAGTTTTCCAGCACGGCGCCCGCGTTCATCAGGCCGGGCAGGATGGCGTTGTCGCTACGCACGAACTCGAAGTGCGGATAGTCGTCGAGCGTCCAGCTCACTGGCATCTCGACCAGCGCCGTCTCGGGCCCGAAGCGGCTGGCTTCGTCCTCGGCGATGACATCTCCGTGGCGGGCGTAATAGGGCAGGCAGTCGTGGCCCATCATGCTGCTCTCGTAGGCGAAGCCGTTGTCGAGCAGCAGCGCGACCGTGTCCGGCGAGAGGTCCCAGGACGGCGAGCGATAGCCGCGCGGGGCCTTGCCGCAAAGCGCCTCGATGGCGGCGCTGGCGCGTTGCAGGCCGGCTTCTTCCGTCTCGCGGCCGAGGCGCGCGGGCGGCACATGCGTCCAGCCGTGATTGCCGATCTCGTGGCCGGCGGCGACGATCGCCGCGCAAGGCCCGGGATAGGTCTCGATGGTGATGCCGGGAATGAACCAGGTCGCCGCAATGTCGTGCCGGCGCAGCAATTCCAGAATACGCCGCGTGCCGACGACCCCGAACTCGCCGCGCGAGATCGGCGTCGGCGTGGTCAGGCCGCGCGCGATCCAGCCCGACAGGGCATCGAAATCGAAGCTCAGGCAGACCAGGTGGCGGGACATGGGCCGGCCTCAGCGCCGCGGCGGCCGCACCAGCAGGCCGACGATGGTGTCCTCGCCCAGGGTCTTGCAGGCTTCCAGGCGGTGCAGGCCTTCGACGAGCACCAGCCGCCCATCGCCTTCGCGGACCAGTATGGGTGTCTTCAGGCCTTCGTCGAGAATGCTTTCGGCAAGTGTCGCCACCTTGGCCGCGTCCAGCGTCTTGCGCTTGGCCACCGGCACGTAAATTTGGCCGATCTCGAAGGTCTGGTCCTCCATCGCCCTTATCCCCCGGCCCAGCCTAGAAGGGGATCCAGCTTTCCTCGGGGGTGTAGTGCAGGTAGCCGATATTGGCGCCCGCGCGCAGGCCCACGCCGGTGCGAATCGGCGCCAGCACGATATGGCCGCTGCGCTGGTAGTTCACGCCGACGCCGGCGACGAAATAGAACGAGCCGTCGACGCCGGGAAAGCGCTGATAGATGGCGTCCGTGCTGCCGAGGCCGTAGATCAGCACGAAGACCTTGGAGGCGTTGGCGCCGGCATCGAAGCCCACCGAGGGCCCTTGCCAATAGACGTCGCGGCTGCCGCCGGCCTTGGCATGCAACACGCCTTCGCCGTAGCGCAGGCCGACGCCGATGGCGCCGCTGATCTCTTCGCCCGCGATATAGGCATTGGGCCGGCCCTGGTCGTTGAAGACGTGCTCTATGGCCTTGGCGAGACCGTCGGTGGTCTCGCCGAAAAAGCCGCCCGCCTTGGCCATGATCTCGTCGCGGCCGTAGGAGTTCTCGGCGGTTTGCGGCGGTGGCGGCGCGCCGCTGGCGCGCGCCGTATTCTCGCCGCGGGTCTGGTTGGCGCAGGCGCCGAGCACCAGGATGACGATACCCAGCGCGATCGCGGTCGCTTTTCGGACAGTGTCGGTCATGCTCTCCGTCCCGTTGTGTGCTCGCAGTCTGCCACGGAACGGCGCCAATGCAAGCCTAGGCCTCTAGGCCGGGTCGCCGACCAGAAGCGGGCTGGCGGACCAGTTGTTGCCGTGCGCGGCGATGCAGCTGATGCCGTCGGGCTGGGTGATGAGGATCGTCCAGGTGCCGCTCTGGGCGACGAACAGCTCGTAGACC
>CAZVDW010000516.1:0-2254 GCA_964625645.1 uncultured Rhodospirillaceae bacterium | reverse complement strand
GCCTAGCCAGGGCGACGCTGAGACCGGTCAAACCGGTTCCATCTAGCCCGGAAGTGCTCTAGACCATGGATTGTCCGGGATGCGGCGCGGCCAATGTGGCGGCAGCGAAGTTCTGTGCCGAGTGCGGCACGGCGCTGCCCGGTCCCTGTGCCTCTTGCGGCACGGTGAGCCCGGCCAATGCCAAGTTCTGCATCGGTTGTGGCGCGGCGCTCGGTGGGGCGAACGAGCCCGCGCCGCCGGCCGCGGCCAATGTCGAGGATGGCGACGACATCGAGCGCCGCCAGGTCACCATCCTGTTCGTCGACCTTACCGATTACACGCGCCTGACCGGCAGCCTGGGGGCTGAGCGCACCCACGCCCTGGTGCGCCGCTTCTTCGAGCTTGTCGATGGCCTGGTGGGCGATCATGGCGGTATCGTCGAGCGTCATATCGGCGATGCCATCATGGCCATCTACGGCGTGCCGGTTGCGCACGACAACGACGCCGAGCGGGCGCTGCGAACCGCCTTCGCCATCCACCGGGCGATGCCGGCGTTGGGCGGTGAGTTCGGCCTTTCGCTGAGCATTCATGCCGGCGTGGCCAGCGGCTTGATCGTCGCCAGCCGCCCGGACGAAGAGGGCAAGGATTACACCACGGTCGGCAATTCGGTGAACCTGGCGGCGCGCCTGGTGGCGCTTGCCGGCGCCGGCGAGACAGTGATCTCGGACGCTGTCTACCGTGCGGTGATCAGGCATGTCGCTGGCGAGGCGATGGGCGAGGTCAGCGTCAAGGGCGTCGACCGGCCGGTGCGTGCCTGGCGGGCGCGAGAGCTGGACGGTGGCGCCGACACCAGTCACCGCCATGGCCTGGTGGGCCGGGAAGCCGAGCTCGGGCAGTTTCATGGCGCGGCGCAATCCTGCTTGCAGCGTGGCCGCGGCCAGGTCATGCATTTGCGTGGCGAGTCGGGCATCGGCAAGACGCGCCTGGCGGAAGAGTTCATGGCCGTGGCCGAGGCCAGCGGCTTTGCCTGTCACAATGGCTTCGTGCTCGATTTCGGCCTGGGTGGTGGTCAGGATGCCATCGGCCGCATCGTGCAGACCGTGCTCGGCGCCAGCTCCGATGCACCGATTCCCGTGCGCGCCCAAGCCGCGGAGCAGGCGGTGCGCGGCGGGCTGGTCGAAGGCGAAGCGCTGATGTTCCTGCATGTCCTGCTCGACGTTTCGTTGTCCGACGACGTGCGTCCCACCTATGACGCCATGGACAGCGCCACGCGTGCCGAGGGGCGCCACGCCTGTCTCGTCACGCTGATGCGAAGAAGCGCCGAGCGCACGCCGATTTGTGCCATCGTCGAGGATGTGCATTGGGCTGACGACGCCCTGCTGCAAGCCCTGGCGGCGGTGGCCGGCGCGAGCGTCGATGCGCCGCTGCTTTTGCTGCTCACGTCGCGCCCCGAGGGTGACCCGCTCAACCGCCAATGGCGCTCCGCCGCCGGCTCGGTGGCGCTCAGCACGATCGAGCTTGGGCCGCTTCCTGAGGACGACGCCCTCGCTCTTGCGGCGGGTTTCTCGGATATCAGCGATGGCGCGCTGGCCGAATGCGTGGCACGTGCGGAGGGCAATCCGCTGTACCTCGAGCAATTGCTGCACGGGGCCGCTGCCGGCGAGGACGAGGCGGTGCCGGATTCGATCCGCAGCATCGTTCTGTCACGGCTCGACAAGCTGTCGCCGCCCCTCAAACGTGCGCTGCAGGCGGCGAGCGTGCTCGGCCAGCGCGTTTCGCCAAAGATAGTTGCTGAGCTTACGGAAGTTGGAGACGGGCATTTCGAAGAGCTGGTGACCCTGTCCTTGCTGCGCCCGGAGGGCTCTGAATATCGCTTCGCCCATGCCTTGATCCGCGACAGCATCTACGGCGCGTTGCTCGATGAGCAACGCCGCGATTGGCATCGCCGGGCCGCCATAAGCTTCGGCGCGCGCGACGAAGTGCTCGAAGCGGAGCATCTGGAGCGCGCGGAGGATCCCGGCACGGCACGGGCCTACCTGGCTGCCGGCGAAAGCATGCGCGACAAGGCGGATTTTCCGCGCGCCATCGACCTCTTCGGCCGCGGTCTGGCGGTTGCCTCGGAGCCCTCCGACGAGATCGCCTTGCTGGAAGTCCGCTGCGAGCTTATGCGCGAGGTCGGGCTGGTCGCCGAATCCATCTCGGGCTATCGGCGTATCCTGGAAATCGCCGCGGACGATGCCACGCGCTGTCGTGCCTGGATCGGCATCGCGGCGGG
>CAZVDW010000515.1:0-2038 GCA_964625645.1 uncultured Rhodospirillaceae bacterium | reverse complement strand
CTACGCCCGCAAACAGCGGGACGAGCAAGAGCGTTTCGCGACTCTCTGGCCGATAGAGACCGGCGATCGGTGGGGCGGGACGGCATACGGCCGGCCCCATTTCTTCCATCCGAACGTGGAAGGGGTCGCAATGAACCTCGACGGGCCCGCCGAGGGAGCGAAGCCTCTTCTGGCCGATGCCAAAGCGGCCGGAAGCGCTCGGTTCGTCGGCCTTCGTCGATACCCACGGCACTAACATTGCGCAAATGTCGTTGAGCTGCACGGGCGCCCCGTCGTGGACGATCAGGAGCTTGTGTCGGCCACCATGCTGAATAGCGATCCGAAGCTCGCCAGCATCCACATCGTCGGCATTCTGAAGTGCCTCGAGGATGCCTTGGAACGGATCGGTACTAAGCGTCTCGGCTCCGCGCTCCGACCCCCTGAGACTCTCCTGTATTAGCCCAGGCTGTCCCCGCATCAGCTCGGCTAGACGCTCGACCGCGCCGCATGCCCAAGCCTCCGAGGACGCGTTCGGAACCCACCCGACTTCCGGCCATTCCTGCCAGAGCCGTTCGGCAGCTTCACGCCCGGCCCGGGTCTCTTTCTCCGGCACCAAGATCGTGCGGCCTTCCGCCCGCGTATCCTCTGTCCTCGTCATAACTATATCACCGTTTGTAGCAGGCTCGCACGGGCGTGGAGGCGCTCTTCACGGCCTGGCCCCGCCCGGCGCCGGCGCCGCGTGTGATGATCTCGTTGCTAACCGTGGCGGCCGCCCACTCTCCGCTCCGCGCGGTTTCGATGCCATGGGCGTTGAGGGCCGCGGCGAAGCACCACCGCGTACGAGAAGCCTAATCCAAGATTACACAGGTGGATCCCGCCAATTGCCGGAGGTAGTAGCACAATTTGCGCCCTGAAACGCCAGATATGGGCCATCAGCACGCGAGAGACACACAATGGAAAAAAGGGACTACCCTATGAGCGGGATTGTGCATGAGTACTCTTTCTCCAGGAATCGACAGGCTATCTCTGCGTGCTGGTCTTTGTCACGTCATCGGCAGAGGGTGCAATAACCCACGGTCGATCAATCCGTGAAAGTGACTTGACATGCTTGCGGCGAGAGCGCGATCGCGAACGAGAAGACCGATCTCTATGTTGCGGTCAAGAGCCGCCTCCGTAAGATTGGCAGAGGTTACGAACACCACCTCGTCATCCATCACTACGGCCTTGGCGTGGAGTACTCCTGCACGCCCGTCCAGGTCGAGCGAACGTGGGTCGTAGTAGACCTTCGGCCGAGATGAGCCCGGCCAGTCCTTGCCCCAGAAGCGATCGGTAAATTTTCGTACGAGGCGCTCGTCGTCGGTGGTGTCTCCTTTCCGGCGCTGGATGTTCAACAGCAGGGTGACCCGCAATCCAGGCGTCGTGTCCATTCGTCGCGCTAGCACTTCGAACGCCTTAGGTCCGTCGAAGAAGGCAAATGTGCTCGCCAATATTGAGCGCTCCGCAGAACCGAGCAGTTCTTCGTACACACGCCGAGTATCGCGGGCATGCAGGCTCGGCACCTCGGGGCCTGACCATACCAGGTCGGGTTTCGGCGTCCGGGAAGTGGCTTCTTCGATGGTATGGATCCAGGCTCCGGCAGCCGGACCGGAAACCCCCAACTGCTCCAGTTTATTCAGGGCTTCAATGACGTCCTCGGCGCCGCCTTGATTTCCAACAACCGACTGCAACGTACCGGCTGAATACGGAGGTGCAAGGAGTCCAGTGTCGAGTGCGCTGGCAAGACGTTTGCGCAGATGGACCGGCAAATCCAGCACAGCATCAATCATGGCATGGGCTTAAAGAAGGCAGCGTCGGGGACACCGAGAACCGGAACAACGAGAGCGCGGTCGAGGTAGTCATTGCGCATTTCGCAGGAAGTTTCGGCGACCAAAGTACAGCCGTGGCAGGCGGCGCCGTGGAGCCAGCGCCCCTCCATGCTTTCGCCCGGCGCATGCTGGGCACAGATCGGGTCATCCGAGCACAGCGCGCTCATACGCAGCGCTTGGGTGAGGTGGTCCTC
>CAZVDW010000514.1:0-3346 GCA_964625645.1 uncultured Rhodospirillaceae bacterium | reverse complement strand
AGGAAGAGGCGCGCGAGCCCGCCTTCAACGTCAACCTGCTGCGCAAGGTGGACGAGCTGGAGCTTTCCGTGCGCTCGGCCAACTGCCTCAAGAACGACAACATCATCTATATCGGCGATCTTGTGCAGAAGACCGAGGGCGAGATGCTGCGGACCCCCAATTTCGGCCGCAAGTCCTTGAACGAGATCAAGGAAGTGCTGGCCCATATGGGCCTGCATCTCGGCATGCAAATTCCGGATTGGCCGCCGGAGAATATCGAAGACATGGCCAAGCGGCTCGAGGAGCCGTTCTAATACCCTGAGGAGGGACCGATGCGTCATCGTTTGAGGGGCCGCAAGCTCAACCGCACCAGCTCACACCGCAAGGCCATGTTCTCGAACATGGCGGTGGCGCTGATCAAGCACGAGCAGATCACCACGACCTTGCCCAAGGCCAAGGATCTGCGGCCGATCGTCGATCGCCTGATCACGCTCGGCAAGCGCAACAGCCTGCATGCCCGGCGCCAGGCTCTGGCCAAGCTGGGTGGCGACGCGGCGCTGGTGGAGAAGCTGTTCAGCGTCTTGCGCGAGCGCTACGAGGAGCGCGCGGGCGGCTACACGCGGGTGGTCCGCGCGGGCTTCCGCTATGGCGACTCGGCGCCCATGGCCATCATCGAGCTGGTCGATCGCGACCTCGACGCCAAAGGCCTCGATTCCGGCCCCGTGCCCGAGCGCGAGGACATCGCCGAGGAAGAAGCCCAGGCGGCGATCGCCTAAGGCGGCCCCGGCAAGCTCACGAACAGCAAGGGCGGCTCCGGCGGGGCCGCCCTTTTCTTAACCCATGAATTCGGTGCCAGTCACCGAACTCATAATAGTGTTCTCAGATAATACACACCATTAAGTTGGGTGACAGTCACCAAACAATAGGTTGTTGTTTTTATATGTTAAACTATTAATAGTTGGGTGACTGTCACGGAACGATAGGTTGTGTTTAAAGAAGAAACAGCACGCGGAGCCGCGGAGGACGCGGAGGGGACGAAGGTCTCGTGAGGTGCCGTGCAAGGTGGCCGACCGCGTTGCACGTGGGACACGGTCTCTCCGCGGCTCCGCGGCTCCGCGTGAAAATACGGTTGCCCCTGCCGGGCTGTGGCGGGGCATGACTTGGCGCTCCCGCTGCGGCCGAGAATCGGCCGGCCACCCTAAAAGATTGCGTGACAGTCACCCAACTTTTAGTAGAATTAAAGATTAAGACTTATCTATAAAGTGGGGTGACTGTCACCTAATTATCCTGTCACCTAATTATCTTTCGGGCCCGGCTTGCGTCGCCGCAGGGGGAGACCGCTGGTGGCTTCCAGGCGATCGACGAAGGCGGCCGATGCCAGGGGGCGTCCGCTGGCGACATGTTCGCGCAAGGTCTCGAGCTCGCCGTCTGATTCCGCAACGCGCAAATAGCCTTCCCAGTCCGGCACCAGCGCCAGCAAGGGGGTCACGTCCACCACGCCGTCGTCGCGCCCTTCGAGATGCGGCCGCGCGCTCGACCAGCGCCAGTCCTCGGGCGCGCCGACAAGGCCCGCGCGCACCGGATTGCGCTCCACGTAGCGCGCCGCCGAGAGCAGATGCGCCTCGTCCATGACGAAGGAGTGGAAGCGCTGCTGCCAAAGGTGCCCGTACCAGCCCATGCGGCGATTGATGCGCAGGCTGTGCGCGTGGTGGGTGGGGGCGAGAGCGGCGCGCAAGGCATCGGCGCTGGCGGGCACGAGAACGAGGTGCACGTGGTTGGGCATGAGGCAATAGCCCCAGATGGCGCAGCCGGCGCCGTGGCAGCGCGCCGCGAGCGTCGCGAGATAGCTGGCGTAGTCTTCGTCAGCGAAGAACACGGCTTGCGCGCGGGCGCCACGCTGGACCACGTGATGCGGCGCGCCGGGAACGACGACGCGTGGTTTTCTCGGCATGGCGAGCTTCCCTACATGGATATATCAAGAGTCTGTTATTCTAACATAAGTTGGGTGACAGTCACTCAACTTTTTAGTTTATATACGCATGATAAAACCCGATATAATTGGGTGACTGTCACCTAACTTGGCGGGCTGCTGGCGGTTCTGGCTCGGCGCAGGACCGCCGCCGCGATTGTGCCCTTAGGGCCTGACCTCGACGTAATTGACGACCTTGCCGACGCCCGAGGTGCCGGAGACCGCGGCCAGGGCCGAGTCCAGCTCGCCGTGGGAGCGGGCGCGTCCGAGCAGGTAGACGGTGGAGAAGGAGTCGACGGCGACACGATAGTTCACGTCGGCAACGCCCGCCGTCTCGATCAGGCTGATACCGACTTTGGCGTCGAGCTCCAGCGCGTCGGTCCACGAGATCACGTTGGCATCGGCGTCCTGGTCGGCTTCGCTCATCTGCACAACGTGCCAGTAGAGGCGCTTGACGTCGCCGATGGCATCGATGTCGCCGCGAAAGCTCTGATAATCGGCTGGGCTTTCGAGAATGCCGGTGACCAGCAGGCGGCCCTCGTAGATCTCTGTCGAGGCCGAGATCGAGGAGATGTCCGCCATCGCCTTGTTGGCTTCGATGACAATCGCATTGTCTCTGGCAATGTCCGAGGCGCTGCGCGCTTCGACGGCGCGCTCGACCAGCGTTACGGGGCTGACTGCGGCGGTGCAGGCGGCAAGGGCGCCCACGAGGGCGGCGGCGATGGCGATGCGAAGCATGACGGTGTCCTCCCTGACTGTGCCCACGATGATAGCAGCTTTATGCCTCCGCGGCAGCACGTCTCGCGGCGCGCTTGCGCTCGTGCGGGTCGAGGTCGCGCTTGCGCAGGCGGATCGCCTTCGGCGTCACCTCGACCAGCTCGTCGTCGCCGATATAGGCGATCGCCGCCTCCAGCGCCAGCAGGCGCGGCGGCGTCAGGCGCACCGCGTCGTCCTTGCCCGAGGCGCGGATATTGGTGAGCTGCTTGGCCTTGAGCGGATTGACTTCGAGGTCGTTGCCGCGGGTGTGCTCGCCGATGACCATGCCCTGATAGACCGCATCGCCGGGCTCGATGAACATCGGCCCGCGGTCCTCGAGCTGCCATAGCGCATAGGCCACCGCCTTGCCCGTAGCGGTCGAGATCAGCACGCCGTTGCGGCGCTCGGCCACGGATCCGCGATAGGGCGCGTAGTCGTGATAGACCCGGTTGAGCACGCCGGTGCCGCGGGTTTCGGTGAGAAACTGGCCGTGATAGCCGATCAGCCCGCGCGACGGCGCATGGAAGACCAGCCGCGTCTTGTCCTTGCCGCCCGGACCCATCTCGACCAGGCTGCCGCGGCGCTCGGCGATGGATTCCACGACCACGCCGGCATAGGCCTCGTCGACGTCGATCACCACTT
>CAZVDW010000513.1:0-6480 GCA_964625645.1 uncultured Rhodospirillaceae bacterium | reverse complement strand
GAGAAGCCGAGTAGGGCTTTGTGGTAGGATGTATACAAAGCCCTAGCACGGAGTTCGCTTCGATGTCCGACAGCACTGTCGTTTCCGTCCGGCTCGATAAAGCCACCAAGGCCCGCCTCGACAAGCTGGCGGCCGCCACGCGGCGCAGCAAGTCGTTTCTGGCGGCGGAGGCCATAGAGGACTTCCTTGCCGTCCAGGAATGGCAAATCGCGGGTATCGAGAAGGCTATCGAATCGGCGGATAGGGGCGAGCTTGTTCCGCACGAGGAAGCGATGGCCCGTATCGATGCCATGCTGGCCGAGCTGGAGCCCAAGAAACAAGACGCATGACGCTGCTCTGGACGCCGGAGGCGCTTGCCGACCTTGCCGAGGTCCAGGCCTATATCGCGCTATTCGATCCCGGTGCCGCGTACCGAACGGTGCGGAGAATTCGTGACGGTATCGGACGCTTGGGCATTACCCCAAATGCCGGTCGGCCAGGCCGGGTGACTGGGACACGCGAGCTTGTGATTACGGGCACGCCGTTCGTCGTTCCTTATCGAGTCACGACACGCGGCGTGGAGATACTCCGCGTATACCATGGTGCGAGGAAATGGCCGGATCGACTGTGATAGCTGGGATCACGTGAGTGAGATCAGCGCACCGTCACGGCATGCCGAAAAACGCCCGGCCCAGATCCTCCCCCCAGACAAGAACGCCGACGATGATGACGAGCATGACGATGAAGGCCCGAATGTTCTCCCGAGGGTCGTGATAGCTCGCCATGGCCTGCCACTTTCGGTGAAATCGAGGCAGGTTTCAATATTCGGCGCAGGCTCGACTTGCCGCTGCCGGTGGCCTGTTCCCAAAAATCGACATTTCGCATAAAATGTACAAAACAGCCAATATCGGAGCGCGCCATGAAACCGAAGCAGGTCACGGCAACGGATTTTCGCCAGCACGCGGGACGTTACCTCGACGAGGCCGCCAAAGCGCCGGTCGTGATCACACGCCATAACCGGCCGGCGCGGGTGCTGCTCGATATCGACGAGTATGAGCGCCTGACGGCCGCGGATGCGCGGCGGGCGAAGCTGGACGCTATCGCCCGCGAGGATCATGCGCGATTCGGCCCGCTCTACGAAAAGCTGGCGCGGTGAGCCGTGACTATCTGACCGTCGACGACGTGCTCGCGATCCATGCCGAACAGATCGAGCGCTATGGCGGCGCCGAAGGGCTGAGAGATTACGGCCAGTTGGAGGCTGCCGTGGCACGGCCGAGATCGGGTTATTACGCCGATATCTGCGGCGAGGCCGCGGCGCTCTGGGAAAGCCTTTCGCAAAACCATCCCTTTGTGGATGGCAACAAGCGCATGGCGTTTTCTGCCATGTATCGTTTTCTGGCGCTCAACGACGTTGTGGTTGCGGCGGACGCGGACGAGGCATGGGGGTTCCTGTCACGCGCCTATGAGGAGCGAGAGGTTGTGTATTCAATGCTAAAGAATTGGCTGACTAAGAATACGATGGTACGCACGCAACGGGGCGCAGGACTCTGATTTCCATCGATGGACCATCGCTCAGACCCGGTCTACTGTGCCCTCGCACCATCAACGAAGGGACTCCCCCACCATGCCGCTTTACGAAAAACGCACCTACCAGATCCTCACGGGCAAGATGCCGCAGGTGCTCGAGCTGGAAACGCAAATGTATGCCGTGATGGAGGCCGAAGGGTTCTCGCAAAACCTCATCGGCTACTTCACCAGCGACACGGGCCCGCTGCATCAGCTGATCCATATCTGGCGCTTCGAGGACGATGCGGCACGGCGCGATTTCTGGAAGCGGCTGTTTGCCAGCGAGGCCTTCATGGCGCTCGCCGTGCAGGTCAGGCCGCTTTTCCAGGGCCAGGAGGTGCAGTTGATGATCAACGCACCATTCGGGCCGACGCCTTAGGCGCTGATAAGCAGGGCAAGCTCGCGGCGTGCCGCCTCGGGGCTGAGCTCGTGCAGGTCGAGCGCCCGGTAGGCCTCGGTCTCGTGGCCGTCGAGCCAGACTTGTGCGGCTTGGCGGGTCAGGAACAGGTGCAGGCCGCTCTCGATGATCGAGGCCTGGTTCACCTCGCGCCATTCGACGGCGAACAGGCGCGCGATGCCGCCGGCCTCAATGGGCGGGCGCGAGGCGGCGTCGATGCCGCCGGCAAGCTCCCAGCCGCCACCGATGAAATAGCTGCGCAACTCCGCCGCGACGTCGGATCGGAACCGGGCCGTGGCAGGATGTGAGCCCGCCCGCTCGGCGATCCTGCGCAGCAGCAGGTCGAAGACCGTGGCTTCCGGCTGTGTGGCCACGGCTACCAATGCCGGCCGATCAGCTTGACGCCCATGATCAGGTTGGCGAAGCGCATGATCTCGCAATCGAAGGAGCGGCTGTCGTCGAGGCGCAGCGTGGCGTATTGCGGGCAGTCGAAATGGGACTTGAATTCCAGCCTGGCGCCATTCTCCGACATATCGCGGACGATGCAGTTCATCACCGATTGCTCATCGTTGAACGATAGCCGGGCACCTTTATAGGCCTTCTTGCGCTTCTCGGCGCGCACTTCGTCCTTGCCGATCTCGGACGGCTCGCGCGGCTCGCCCTTGGCCACGGCGACGTCCAGCTTGACCTCGCCATTGCCGGCCAGTTGCTCCTGCCTGCCATCGAGAACGCCGAGCAGGGCGGCATCCGGCGACATCAGCGAATCGATATAGGCGGTGAGTTGTTTGCGCTGGCGGAAAATGTCCGTCACGTCGTTGGCGATGCCGGCAACCCCGGAGATGTTGCCGTCGACCGTCAACGCCCGCAGGCTGAGGATGACCGTGCGGCGGCTGCCGTCGACGCGGTGAAACTCGGTTTCGTGGTTGGTGACGAAAAAGCCTTCCTCGGCCACGCTTTTCAGCAATGTCTCGACAGCGTCGCGCTGATCGGGATGAACGACCTCGGCAAAGGCGCTGCCGATAAGGTCGGCCACCGGCGTGCCGGTGATCTCGGCCGTCATCTGGTTGGCACTGGTGAAGTTCGTGTCCTGGTCGAGCGCGAATATGGAGATGGTGGCGCTATCCATGACCACGCGCAAATGATTGGTCTGCTGCTGCAAGGCGTGGTTGCTGCGCTCAAATTTTTGCCTGGCATCGATCAGGGAAAGCTGCAGGCCCACCCTGGCCTCGACGACGGCGGGTTGCAGGGGCTTGCTCACGACGTCGTCGGCACCGGCGGCCAAGGCTTCGGTGGCGGCGTCGCGGCGGACGGACTCGGTGATGGCCAGAATGGGCAGTTCCGCCGCAGCATGCTGGGCGCGAATGGCGCGCAGCATCGCATGATCATCGGACTGCGCGCCCGAAGTGTCGAGCAGAACCAGGTCGAATTGCGCGCGGTCCAGCGTCGGCAGCACCTCGTCGGCATCTGTCTCGACCTTGACGACAACGCCTTCCGCGCCGAGACAGCGCCTGATCAGATTGGCATCCGCCACATCGGCGCTGGCGACGAGCACGGCGCGTGGATCGTCTTTGCCTTGTCTCCGGACGTCTTGTGCCATGCTAAGTCTCCGCTTGGCTCGTCATAGACACAGTTCCGCTGACGACTCCACTATCGCTAAGGCAGGCTCGAGCCCATCGAGCCCGGTGGCGCGGGCAGTGCCAGCGTGCGGCCCGTGTTGGTGACCGTGGTGCCGCTCACTTCCAGGATCGAGACCGTGCCGTCGACGAAATTGCCGACATAGATGTAGTTGCCGTCGGGGCTGAACACGACACCCTCGGGCAGGCCCTCGACTTCTATCTCGGCCACCCGCGTCAGGGTCTTGCCGTCGATGGCGAGCACGACGACGCTGCCGTTGCGGTTGTAGTACCAGCTGTCGGGCGGCACACCGGCGCTGCCCCGCAGCAACACGGCGACGGCGATCTCGCCCGTCGGGCTGATGGCGAGGCCTTCGGGCGCATCGCCGACCACCACGCGATCGATGACCCGCGGTGGCGAGGCCTCGAGGTCAATGACGCTGACCGTGTCGATATGGCCGTCCGATTGCCCGCCATTGCCGTTGTCGGCGCTCAAGGCGAAGCTGCCGTCAGGGCTGATCTTGATGTTGTAGGGCCATTGTCCGACCGGCATGTCGAGCGCCGGGTCGTGGCTGATGCGGCCGTTGGCGATATCGAGCACGGCGATCTTGTGGCCGGGGAACTTGGTCACCAGCGCGCGGCTGCCGTCGGGCGTGATGGCGACGCCGGCGACCTGCTCGCCCATCTCCAGGGTCTGCACCAGGCGCACGCTCTTGCCGTCGATCTCGAGCACGCCGATGGCGTTGTCGGCGCGATAGGCGACCAGCGCCAATTTGCCGTCACGGCTGATCGCCAGGCCCGAGGGCTGGCGGCCGACGCTCAGGGTATCGATGGCGCGCGGCGGGTCGAGGGTCAGGTCGACCACGTGGATCTGGTTGTGCGGCGAGGGCTTCCAGCCGTCCTCGCCCTCGGTCCAGTCCATGGCGTTGGCGATCAGCGCCAGGCTCTCGTCGGGCGTGATGGCGAGATTGGTGGGGGGCCCGAAGACCGAGTTCATCAATGGCAGATCGGCGACAATGCGCGGATTGGCCGGATCGCTGCCGATATCGATGATCGAGACCACGTCGTTGCCCGGCGGGCCGAACACGGCGCCGGTCTCGCTGAAGCTCACCTTGGCGTCGCCACCGGCCAGCATGAGATCGGCGGTGGCAGGCTGGGACAGCGCCGCCAGCGCGGCAATTAAGGGAACGATCAAGCAGCCATGTGTCATTGCGGGCTCTCCCTGGATGAATATCGATATGAAGCATGGCCGAGTCGGGCACGATGCGCAAAGATTCCATGGCGGTTCCCTCAACCCGGATTTGGCTCTAGGTTGCGGCATGGACAGAATGGACGAGATCGTCGCCATGGCCTGGCGCCCGGCGTGGTCCATGCGGCGGCGGGTCGGTTGCCTGGCGCCTTTGATCGCCTGGTGGCGGCTGAGCAAGATCAAGAGGAGGAAGAGGCGATAATGGCAGCGCGGGTTCACACGGATGTGCCGGGTAATGTCTGGAAGGTGCTGGTGGCGCCCGGAGACGCAGTGAAAAGCGGCGACGTGCTGTTCATTCTCGAAGTGATGAAGACGGAGGTGCCGCACGAAGCGCCGGTCGATGGCACGGTCAGTGCCGTGCATCTCGCCGAGGGCGCCGAGGGTGTCGAGGAAGGCGTCCTGGCGGTGGAGATTGCCTGAGCGCGCGCAAATGCGTTAAACCACGCCCTCCTGATCTCAAGGAACCTGGCGGAAACATATGAGCGACCTCGCTCCCATTCTTGTCGACGGCACCACCTATGCTTCGTACCTTTTTCTGGTCGCGGTCGGACTCACCCTGATCTACGGGGTGATGAACATCCTCAATGTCGCCCACGGCAGCCTCTATGCGCTCGGCGCCTTCACCTCGGCCTGGGCGGTCGGCGAATATGTGAACGCCGACTATCCGATCATCGGCACCTATGCGCTGCTGTTGCTCGCCGCCATCGTCGTCGGACTGGTCATGGGACTGGTGCTTGAGCGCGGCCTGCTGCAGTGGATGTATGGCCGCGACGAGATCGTCATCGTGCTAGTCACCTTCTCTGCCTTCCTGATTCTCGAGGACATCACCAAGCTGGTCTTCGGCGCACAGTCCTACATGCCCTGGCAGCCGCACGATCTCCCTGGCTTCGTCGATATCGGTGACATTTCCTTTTTCGTCTACGATTTCGGGCTTATGGGATTGGCCTTGGTGGTCGGCGTGGCGGTGTGGTTCGGGCTCAACCGCACGCGTCCTGGCAAGCTGCTGCATGCGGTCATCTTCGACCGCGAGATCGCCCGCGCCCTCGGCATCAACGTCACCCGCGTCTTCACGGTCACCTTCGTGGTCGGCGCCATGCTCGGCGCGCTTGGCGGCGCGGTGGCGGCGCCAATGATTTCGGTGGTGCCGGGTATCGGCGTCGAGATCATCGTGCTCGCTTTCGCCGTGGTGGTGATCGGCGGCCTCGGCAGCATCGAGGGCGCGGCGCTCGGCGCGCTATTCGTCGGCTTCGGCCGCGTGCTCGCGGTCATGTACATGCCGGAGCTCGAGCTGTTCATCGTCTACGGCGTCATGGCGCTGGTCCTGATCCTGCGGCCCCAAGGCCTGTTCGGCCGCGTCGAGGCGCGCAAGATATGAAGCGTGATTTCACCATACCCGGCATGGTCGTGGCGCTGATGATCCTGCTTGCCGGCTATCTGGTGCTGCCCGGCTGGGCGATCAACACGGTCGCCTTGTCCCTGGCGACGGGCCTGGTGGTGTTGGGGCTGATGGTGCAGATGCGTGCCGGGCTGGTCTCGTTCGGCCAGGCGCTCTATTACGGCGTCGGCGCCTATGCGGCTGCGATGTCCTATACCTTCATGGGCATCAGCGACATCTTCGTATTGTCTATCATCGGCGTTGCGGCATCAGGCGCGATCGCTTTCGTGCTCGGCTTCCT
>CAZVDW010000512.1:0-2415 GCA_964625645.1 uncultured Rhodospirillaceae bacterium | reverse complement strand
CCGCTCTCCGCCGCCGCCGCCAAGACCGGCAGCAGCGATTTCCATGCCCTTTGGTCCGGTCAGGCCGGCGCCTTGAACCGCAGCTTGCCAGCGACCGATCTGGTGGCGCTGCTGGTCGAGGAGAGCCGCAAGATATTCGAGGCCCGCTCATGAGCCAGGGCCGCGTACCACCGCCGAGCCCAAGCCGTTTCGTGCCGGCCGGCAGCGTGGCTTCGGAAACGGTAGGCAGCCTGGAAGGCGCCGAGCAGCCGCAAGGCCTCGCCATCGCGCCGCTGTTGGTGGGCGAGGACATGCTGCTGATGCGCCTCGAGCGCAAGCAGGGGCTTATCGACCCGCTGCACAGCCACGCCGACCATGAATCGATGTGCTACCTGATCAGCGGCCGGCTGCGGGTCGAGATCGACGGCGACAGCTTCGTTGCCGGGCCAGGCGATTCCTGGATCCACGCCGCCGGCGTGCTGCATCGCCACGAGGCGCTCGAAGATAGCGTGCAAATCGAAATCAAATCGCCCCCGCGCAAGACCTGGGGCTGAGGTTGGTCATGACAAAGAGATTCCTGCTTCTGTTGGCCCTCGTCTGGGCCCTTCCTGCCGCCGCCGAAAGCCTGACGCCTGTCTCGCCCGAGACCGTCGGCCTGTCGAGCGAGCGCCTGGCGCGCATCGGCACGACCTTGCAAGCCGGCGTCGATGCCGGCGAGATTCCCGGCGCCGTGGTGCTGGTGGCGCGGCGCGGCGGCATCGCCTATTACGAAGCCTTCGGCTACCGCGACAAGGCCGCCGGAGAGCCGATGCCGCGGGACGCCATCTTCCGCATCTATTCCATGACCAAGCCCATCGTCAGCGTCGCCGCCATGACCCTGCACGAAGAGGCGAAGCTCTACCTGTCGCAGCCGATCTCGGCTCACCTGCCGGCCTTCAAGGGCATGCGCGTCGGCGCCAACTTCGCACCCGCGGCGCGGGCCATCACGGTGCAGGACCTGCTGCGCCATACCTCGGGCCTGACCTACGCCTTCATCGGCTCGGGCGCGGTCAAGGACCTCTACAAGCAAGCGGGCATGGCCGAATTCGAGCTCGACATGAGCATCGCCGAATACGCCAACCACATGGCCGAGCTGCCTTTGCTCTACCAGCCGGGCACGGTGTGGGACTACGGGCGCTCCACCGATGTGCTTGGCGCCCTGGTCGAAGCGGCCTCGGGCAGCGCGCTCGATGCCTATATGCGCGAGCGCGTGCTGGCGCCGCTCGGCATGAGCGATAGCGGCTTCTGGGTGCCGGAAGGCAAGCGCCATCGCGTTGCCGAGCCGCTCAGCGGCACGCTGATCGATATCACGGCACCGCCGCCGATGCTGGCTGGCGGCCACGGCATGGTCTCGACGGTGCTGGACTATGCCCGCTTCTGCCAGATGATGCTCGAAGGCGGCAGCCTGAACGGCGCCCGCATCCTCGGCCCCGAGACGGTCGCCTATATGAGCAGCGACCACCTCGGCGACATCAGCCGCGACGGCACGGTCTACCTGCCGGGCCCGGGTTACGGCTTCGGCCTCGGCTTCGCCGTGCGCACCGACGCCGGCCAGTCACGCTGGCCGGGCTCGGTCGGCGACTATTTCTGGGGCGGCTATGCCGGCACCTATTTCTGGATCGACCCGGCCAATGAGATGGTGGTGGTCTACATGATGCAAAGCGTCGGCCAGCGCAGCCACTACCGCATGATGCTGCGCAACCTGGTCAGCCAGGCGATCATGGAATGAGAACGCCCGAAACGACGACCAAATCTGGAAGATAGGCCGCCGTCCGGGACGTTTCCCGATGCGCAACCGGATGGGGTCGGTCGACACGACGTCATAAGAGCATTTGCGCCGGCCGCTAGCTGTGAAGCTGTTCACAGCCCCTAAAATAATCTCAGCGCCAGATGCCGGCCTTGACGCCGCGGGCGCGGGCCTCGGCCTCGCGCAGCGCGTCAGGCGCGTCGGCGCTGGCGCGACCGCCACCGTTGTAAAGAACCACGTGCGAGAGGTCGAAGTCGCCCAACTGGCAGCGATAACGCTCCCCGGCCGGCAGGCAGGACACGGCGCGGGAGCCGATATAGCCACGCAGGCCCACCGCCGGCGCGCCGTCCTCACCCTCTACTCCTAGCAGACGAACGACTTGGTCCGCAACGACCAGGGTGCCCGTGTCCAGCACTTCCGGCACGCCCTCCAGCGCCACGGTTACCGGCTCCGGCTCGGGTATCGGCACCACGATCGCCGCCAGTCCGCTAACGGCGGCGGGAAATCCTGGTGCCAATGCCAGCGCCTGCCGATAGGCGGCCGTCGCCGCGTCGAGCCGGCCGGCGGCGAACAGGGCATCGCCGTGCCGCGCGTGGAGGTCGGCGCGTTGGCCATCGACCGAGACCGCGCGCGCCAGATACCCCGCGGCC
>CAZVDW010000511.1:0-9589 GCA_964625645.1 uncultured Rhodospirillaceae bacterium | reverse complement strand
TAGGCCTGGCAGCGGCAGCCGCCCCAGTCGATCTCCTTGCGGTCGCAGCTCTGGCAGGGCTCGGGCATCCAGTCGCTGCCGCGGAACTGCTCGAAGGCTTCCGAACTCTCCCAGATCCAGCCCAGCGGCCTCTGGTGCACGGATTCGAATTCGAGGTCGGGAATGACCTCGGCCGCGTGGCAGGGCAGCACCTTGCCCGACGGCGTGATGTTGATGAACTGCCGGCCCCAGCCGCCCATGCAGGACTTCGGTCGCTGAGCATAATAGTCGGGCACCACGAAATCGAAGGCGAGCACGCCCTTGAGGCGCTCGCGCGCCTCGCGCACGATCTCCACGGCGCGATCGAGCTCCTCGCGGGTCGGTAGGAAGGCGGTGCGGTTGCGGAAGGCCCAGGCGTAGTACTGCACCTGCGCCACCTCGATGCGCTCGGCATCGAGATCGACCGCCATCTGAATCATCTCTTCCAGGTGATGCAGGTTGTGCCGGTGCATCACCGCGTTGACGGTGAGCGGCATGTCGGCCTCGCGCACCCAGCGCGCCACCTGCAGCTTTTTCTCGTGGGCACCGTCGTAACCCGCCACCCAGTCGCCGACCTCGGCGGTCGAATCCTGGAAGCTGATCTGCACATGGTCGAGGCCGAGCTCGGCGAAGCGCTGCACGCGCTTTTCGTTCAGCAACACGCCGGAGGTGATGAGATTGCTGTAGAGGCCGAGCGAGGCGGCATGGGCGATGATGTCCTCGAGGTCCTTGCGCACCGTCGGCTCGCCGCCCGAGAAATGGACGTGCAGGACGCCCATGTCCACGGCCTCGTCCATCACCCGCTTCCACTCCTCGGTAGTCAGCTCGCCCGAGGCGCGCTCGAGCTCGATGGGGTTGGTGCAATAGGGGCATTGCAGCGGGCAGCGATGGCTCAGCTCCATCAGCACCGCATAGGGCACGACCTTGTTCGGCGTTGCTTGCGCCTCGTCCGATATCCGTTCCGCTGCTTCGCTCATGTCACCACGAATCCCTTGTCCGCCAGGTCCTGCAGCATGGCCGTCGCGTCCTTGGCAATGACGTCTCGCGGGGCCTTGAATTTTTCCGCCAGGGCGTCGACGACCTGCGCCAGCGAGCGCTCGCCATCGCACAGCGAAATCACCTCGTGGGCGATATCGTCAAGCTCGAACACCCGCTCGGGCGCCAGAATGATCCACTTGTCGCGCGGCTTGTCGAAGCGCAGCTTGGCGTGGCGCGGCAGCTTCGGCACCGACTCCTCGTCCAGGGTCAGCCGCTCGCTCATGCCTCACCCGTTGGTTTCGGGCACGAAAGCGCCCGGCGGAATGAACCCGGGCTCGACATAGGCGCAATAGAGCGCGTCGAGCTGCGCCCACAGCACGTCGGTCTTGAAGCGGATGGCGTTGAGCACCGCCTCCTGCTGCTCGCGCGTCTGGGCGTTGCGGATGACATAGTCCTTGCCGAACTCGGAATCGCGCGGTGCCTCGCCGAGGCGCTTCTGGAAATAGGCCAGGGCATACTCGTTTGCCCAGTCGTAGTGCTTGGACAGGCCGGCGATGCGCTCGCGATGGATCGAGGGCGCGAACAGCTCGGTCAGCGACGAGGCCACGGCCTCGAGCTCGCTGCGCTTGCCGACATAGTCGATATAGGCATCGACCGCGAAGCGCGTGCCCGGCAGCAGGCCGGTGGTCGAGATCACGTAGTCCTCGTCGAGCCCGAGGGTCTCGGTGAGCTGCAGGTAACGGCGGATGCCGCCGGTCTCGACATCGACGCCGTCATGGTCGAGCACGCGCGAGCGCCAGGCGCGGCGCAGCTGGGCGCTCGGCAGGCGCGCCATGAGGTTGAGGTCCTTGAGCGGGATGCAGGCCTGGTAATAGTAGCGGTTCAGCGCCCAGGCCTGGACCTGACCGAAATCGAGCTCGCCGCCGTGCAGCATTTTGTGGAACGGATGCAGGTTGTGATAGCGCTCCTGCCCGATCTGCTTCATGGCCTCGGAGAAGGCGTCCGGGCTCATCAGCTCGTCATGATCGACGTCAAGATCGTACCAGTGGGTCGGCTTGACGTCGGCGACTATCGGGGCAGCAGTCATAGGGCAATCTCCATGCCGTCATGGGATACCTCCCAACCCGCCGCCAGAACCTCGGCCCGTTGCGGGCTGTCGTCGAGCAGGATGGGGTTGGTGGTGTTGATGTGGATGAATATCTTGCGTTTCACGTCAAGGTCAGCGAACGCGGCCATGGTGCCTTCCGGTCCGGAGACGCTCATATGGCCCATGCGGTCGCCGGTCTTGACGCCGACGCCGTCGCGGATCATCTCGTCGTCGACCCACAAGGTGCCGTCGAACAGCACCAGCGGCGCGCCGCGCAGGCGCTCGGCAAGCTCGGGCGGGAACGAGGCGCAGCCGGGAACGTAGAAGGCGCGCGTCGCACCTTCCGCATCGCGAATTTCCAGGGCAATGGTGTCTTCGTCCACCGAGCCGAAATTCGCCTGGCTGGCATCCTCGAGCCAGAGCGCGATCTTGCCCGGCACCGAGAACGGCACGACGGTGATGCCCGACTCCGATCCATCCGGGCAGAGCAGCGCATTGGGCTGGTCCATGACCAGGGCATCGCGGGCCACGAACTGCGGATTGAGCACGTTGAAGATCGAGTTGGCGGCCAGCACGCCGAGCACACGCTGGGTGGCATAGACGCGCAGCGGATGGGATTCGCGCAGCGTCAACAGGCCGGCGGTGTGATCGACATCGGCATTGGTCAGTACCGCGCCCTGGATGGGGCTGTGGCGCAGGCCCTCGCTCGGATGCATGACGTCGTTGTGCAGGATTTGCGCGCGCAGGTCCGGCGAGGCGTTGCAGAGAAACCAGCGCTTGCCGTCGGCGCTTACCGCGATCGACGACTGCGTGCGCTGATGCGCCGCGGGGTCGCCGTCACGGGCGCGGCGGCTGTTGGGGTGATGGCAATTCCACTGCGGGAATCCTCCGCCGGCGGCGGAGCCGAGAACGCGTATCTGCATCGCGAAACCTTATGAGCGTTGCTGTCTACAGGCCGGCGCAGGCGTAGCAGTTGATCTCGAGACCGACAGCGATCTCAGTTACCACTGGAGTGCTCCACATGGTTCATCCCTCCACTATTGTCTTGGGTTCCTCACAAACCCGCCCGGGTATCGAACGGGCGCAGGGAAGATAGGCGAGCACCCTGTTAGGCGTAAGCTATAACGCGGATCGTGTTTCCCTATAGCCGGGCTTCGGCGTGGCCTTTTCAGGCTCCCTGTCGCGCCGCTTGTAGCGCTTCAGGCGCCAGACATAGCTGATCACCTCGGCGACCGCCTTGTAGGCGTCGAGCGGCACCGTTTGATCGATATCCACCTTGAACAGGGCGCGGGCAAGCGGTGGATTTTCGACGATCGGCACCTTGTGCTCCTGGGCGATTTCGCGGATGCGCAAGGCCACCAGGTCGGCGCCCTTGGCGACCACGACGGGCGCCTCCATCTCGACCTCGTCATATTTCAGCGCCACCGCATAGTGCGTCGGGTTCGTCACCACCACGTCGGCGTCGGGCACCGCCGCCATCATGCGCTGGCGGGCTTTTTCCATGCGGATCGAGCGCAGCCGCGCCTTGACCATGGGATCGCCCTCGGTCTGCTTGTGCTCGTCCTTGATATCGCGCCGCGACATGCGCTGCTGCTTGGTGAACTCGTAGCGCTGATAGAGCATGTCGAGGCCGGCCACCGCCGCCAGGGCGCCAACCACCCCGGCCAGCAGCAGCATGGCGAGGTCGTGCATGACCTTGGGAATATCGGCAACGTCCTGGTCCACCATGAGCGGCAAGGCATCGACATAGGGCAGCAGCACGAAAATCGCCACCGCCGCGACCAGTGCCAGCTTGCCCACGCCCTTGGCGAACTCGACCAGGGACTTGAGCGAGAACAGGCGTTGGAAGCCCTTGACCAGGGAAATCTTGCTGATCTCGGGCTTGATGGTCTCGAACGACCAGACCGGCCCATGCTGCATGAAGCCGGCGCCGCCGGCGACGAGCAACAAGCCGAGCGCCCCCAGGCCCATCACCATGTACAGGTCGGTGATGGTATCCAGCATCACCACGCGCAACGCCGCGAAATCGAGCGCTATGGCATGCGGGCTTTCAATGAACGGCAGCAGCACGGTGACGACGCGGCGCACCATGCCAGGCGCCAAGGTAAGCAGGATCAGCGCACCCGTCGCCAGAATCAGCCAGGTGTTGAATTCGCGCGATTTCGGAACCTGACCCTTGTTGCGCGCGTCCTGCAGCTTCTTTTGGGTCGGTTCTTCTGTTTTGTCAGCTTGGTCTTCTGCCGCCATGCCCGTCTCAGCCCACTACCGTCAGCGCCAACCAAGTCTCGTCGAAGAACCTTATGAATACGTAAAGGGCGCCGGACAGCGACAGCGCCAGAATGGAAAACGCCAGCGTGATCTGGATCGGCAACATGACGAAAAACACCATCATCTGCGGCATCAGCCGATTGAGCAGGCCGGCGCCGAGATAAAGCGTAAAGCCGCCGACCAACACCGGCGCCGAGATCTGCATGCCGATACGGAAGGAATCGGCGAACAGGCGCGCCATGGCACCGGCGCCATCGGCTTTCGGCCAGCCGTCGCCGGGGGGAAACATCACATAGGATTCCACCAGGCCGGCGAGCAGGAGATGGTGCAGGTCGCTGACGAAGATCAGCAACACCGCGACAAAAGTGAGGAAGTTGCCGGTGATCGAGGTCTGGGCCGACTGGTTGGGGTCGAATATCTGCGCTGCCGACAGGCTCGATTGGAAGGCGAAGATCATGCCCGCCACATGCAGTGCCGACATCACCACGCGGGTGCTTGAACCGAGGAAGACGCCGACCACGATCTCGCCAAGCACGATGATGAACAGTTCCAGCGGCCCGTCCGGCACGGGCGGCAGCGTGGTCTGCAGCAGCGGCGCCAGAATCAGGCTGAAGGCGAGCGCGAAATGAAGCCGGGCGCGCCCCGGGATGCCTGCCTCGCCGAATGTCGGCAACAGCATCAGGGCCGCGCCGACGCGCGTGAAGACCAGAATGAAGGCAAAGATCTCGTCAGTGAGGGCGACGCCAAGCATGCGTCCGCTCTCTAAAGACCGATGATGCGTTCGATCTGCCGGTTCGAGAAGTCGAGCAGGGTGTTCAGCATGTAGGGCAGCAGGAACGCCAGGGACAGGAACACGGCGAAGATCTTGGGCACGAAGGACAACGTCACTTCCTGCATCTGGGTCAGGGCCTGAAACAACGAAATCGAGAGACCCACCGCCAAGGCCACCAGCATCAGCGGCATGATGACCTTGATCAACGTGAAGATGGCATCGTTGCCGACTTCGAGAACTTCAAGGGCTGTCACTTTCGCAACTCAGATCGGCATGCGCAGGATATCGTTATAGGCGGCGATGGCCTTGTCGCGCAGCGATACCACGGTCTGCAATGTGAGCTCGGCATTGGTCACGGCGGTCACCACTTCCTGCATGCCGATCTCGCCATTGACGGCGCGGGCCGCCTGGACCTCGGACTTGACGCCCGTCTCGCGCGCCGCGTCGAGCGCATCGCTGACGAAGGAAGCGAAGTTGGTGCCTGCGGCCGGCTGTTCCACGCGCGTCGGCGGCGTGACCCGGCCGGCCGCGGCGTCGGCAACACTGCGATTGTAAGCCGCGGCGGCCGAAGCGTAACTGATCTCAGCCATGACGAACCCTCCCATCGGTTTGCGTCAACGGACCGCAGTGTGGGAGTGGCGGGTAAAGAAATGGTTAGGACCGGGCGTGAATCAGGCCGTCGAGGCGGTGTCGCCCACCTTGCGCACGACGTCGCGGCGCAGGCGCCGCTGCTTGTGCTCGTACATTTCACTGTCCGCGCGGTTGACGAGCTTGCCGACCGGTGTCGGCTCGTCCGGGTCATAGCGGGCAACGCCGATGCTGGCCGACAGATAGTAGGGCCGCGTCCCGGCGGTGTTGAACTGCGCCATGACGGTCTGCAAACGCTGGATGACGCCATCGGAGCGAAACGGCGAGCCCTCGCCCACCAGGGCGACGAACTCATCGCCGCCAATACGCCCGATGACGTCGGAGTCGCGGAAGGTCTCGCGCATTACCTGCGCCAGATCCTTGAGCGCCCGGTCGCCCTCGGCATGACCAAGCTGGTCGTTGATCGATTTGAGGCCATCGAGATCGACGAAAACCGCCAGCATCGGGCTCTTGTCCCGCGCCGCCGCTTTGAGCTGCTGCTCCGCCAGGGTGAGAAAGCCGCGGCGATTGCTGAGCCCGGTAAGGTCGTCGCGCACCGCCAGCCACATCAGCTCGTCGCGCATGCGCGCCCGCTCGGTCACGTCCATGCCGATGGCGATGATGCTGGCCGCCTCGCCGCTGTCATCGCGCACCAGCGTCGTGTTCCATTCCACGGTGATGGCGCGCCCGGCCTTATCGCGCATCACCATCTCATGGCCGCTCAAGTCTTCCTTGCGCAAACGCGCGCGCAGCGTCGCCAGCGCGTCAGCGGCCATCTGCGGCGACAGCGCCGACCAAATGTCCCGTCCCACCAGCTCGTCGGGGGCATAACCGGTAATGCCGGTCAAGGCGCGGTTGACGAAAGTGGCCTTCCCGCTGGGGTTGGTTTCGCACAGAATGACCGGCAAACGGTCGACGAGCTCACGGTAGCGCGCTTCCGAGACGTGCAGCGCACGCTCGGTGCGGCGGCGGCGCTGCTCGGCGGCGGCGAGCTTGGTGGCGTGGCGAATGGCACTGGCGAGGCTCTGGGCGTCGAGCCCATGCTTGGTCATGTAGTCGTTGGCGCCGGCTTTCATGGTCTCGGCAGCGACCTTTTCGTCGCCCTGGCCGGTCAGCATGATGATCGGACGGTCGAAGCCGTCGGCGCGAACCGCGCGCAACAGATCGAGGCCGTTGCCGATGCCCAAATCGTAGTCGAAGAAACACAGGTGATAGCCCTGGCCGTGCAGCCGCTGGCGCGCTTCGTCGGGGTCGGAGACGGCGTCGAACTCGCACATCGGCGCGACGCGCGCCAGGAGGGCGCCGAACAGCGCGACGTCGTCGGCGTCGTCCTCGACCAAAAGGATGCGCAGAGCCGGCAGGCCTTCGGTGATGGCATCGACGCCGTCAACCATGACTCTGGCCCAGCAGCCTTTCGCCCTCGCTCGCGGCGGTTTCATGGCGGCGCGGCAACAAGGCGACGAAGGTGCTGCCGGCGCCCGGCTCGCTGCGGACGCTCACTTCCCCGCCATGCCGCTCGACGATCTTGCGGACGATCGCCAGGCCCATGCCCGTGCCTTCGTAACGGCCGCGTCCATGCAAGCGCCTGAAAGGCTCGAAAATCCGCTCGCCGAACTTCTCCTTGAGACCGATGCCGTTATCGGCGATGGCGATGCGGACACGCTCCTGGTCCGCATCATCGGCGCTGAGGCGCACCACCGGCGCGCGCTCCTCGTGGCGGAACTTGAGGGCATTGGAGACAAGGTTCTGCAGCAGTTGATGCATTTGCACGGGATCCGCGTCGATGGTCGGCAACGGCCCGACATCGACGACACCGTTCTCGCGGGCGATTTGCGTCTCCAGATCGGACACCACGGTCTCGGCGATCTTGGCCAGATCGGTGGCTTCGAAGGGCTGCGCCCGCGAGGTCACGCGGGCCAGCCGCAACAGATCGCCGATCAGCACCAACATGCGCTCGCTGGCATTCTCCATACGGCCGAGATAGTCGAGGCCGCTGTCGCTCAGCGCGGCGCCGTCTTCCTCGCGCAACAGCGCCGCGAAGGCCGTTACCTTGCGCAACGGCTCCTGCAGGTCATGGCTGGCGATGGTGGCGAACTGCTCCAATTCCTGGTTGGAGCGGTCCAAAGCGGCGTTCTTGTCGTCGAGCTCCTTGTAAAGCGCCCACATAGCCTTGTGCGCCGCGTCGAGCTGACCCTGCAGCTCGGCATCGCTGGCGGCTTCGCTAACCGGCGGCGACCCCATGGTCTCCGTCCCGGTCATGGCGTCGTCGCCCGGCAAATCCTGGTCCATATGCCCCATGCGGCCCAGGCAGCGCCCGGGCCGACCGATCCAATGATCTCGACTTCGCAAGCGAATATAGGGCGATAGTCGCCAAAAGCTCAGAAATCGCCTTCAATCCGGTGGCCATCCGGATAGACCCAAACCGCCTTGCCGACGGGCTTGCCGGCCTCGTAGGTCACTTCGACCCGGGTGCCGTCCTGGTACGTCAATACGCCGGGACCGGCCTGCAGGTCGTCGGCGAAGCCACCTTCGAAACGGTCGCCGTTCGGATACGCGATGACACCGTCGCCCTGGCGCTTGCCGGCCGCGTATTCACCTTCGTAGCGCACGCCATCGGCCTGGGTGAAGGTGCCCTTGCCGTGCCGCTTGCCATTGACGAACATGCCGACATAGGTATCGCCATTGCCGGCCGTGAACGTGCCCTGACCGTGGCGATGGCCATCGGTGAACTCGCCATCGTAAATATGCCCGTCCGCATAGGTCAGGCGACCGCGACCATGCATCTCGCCGCCGCGGAAGGCGCCCACATAGCGGTCGCCGCCAGGGAAGCGAAGCTCGCCCTGGCCCTCGCGCCGGCCGTCGACGAAATCACCTTCATAGACCGCGCCGGAGGCAAAGGTCAGGCGGCCGCGGCCGTTCATCTGGCCGTTGGCGAAGCTGCCTTCGTATTTGCTGCCATTGCCGAACCAGAAATTGCCGTCACCGTGGCGCTGGCCGTCGATGAAGCTGCCCTCGTAGCGATCGCCATTGGGGTAGACGAAACTGCCGACCCCGGTGATCTTATCCTCGGAGAAGGCGCCTTCGTATATGCCGCCATTGGCATAGCTGATCTTGCCCTGGCCGTTCATGCGGCCGTTCTTCAGCTCACCCTCGTATACACTGCCGGTCGGGAAAGTGATCTTGCCCTGGGTCAGGGTGTCAGGAGAAACCGTGGCCGACTCCTGAGCCGATACCGCAGTTGCGTCGAATGCGAATACCAATAGGGCGCCCGCGCCGATCGCCCGCATTACCGCCGCCGCGGAATTGCCCGTCCCTGTCCGCACGCTGCTCACCGATCCATCCTCCCTTAACGTCTGCGCCAGTCTTGCCGGGCGCTTATTCCCCTGTTCGATTCCCTAACCTTAGCGCAAGCGCTATCATAGACGCCACCGCGTTATCGACGACGAGAACTGGCGGCCACGCCAGGCACCTCGAATGTCGGCGACCAATCCGGGCTCGGCCAACAACGACTCGATGGTCTGCGTCTGCCAGGCGACATACTCGCTGTGCCCGACGGTCAGCACCACCGCGCCATAGCGCCCTGTCGGCTCGGCCACCAGCTCGAAGCCGTAGGTCGCCCTGACTTCGTCCGCAGCGGCGCGCGGATCATGCAGATCGACCGCCAGGCCGAAGTCCAACAGCTCGCGCACCACGTCGGCGCTGCCGGAGTTGCGGATATCGGGCACGTTCTCCTTGAAGGTGATGCCAAGCACCAGCACCCGCGGCGCCAGGCCACCGCCGTGTATGCGCCGCGCCACTTCCCTCCCGACATGCCGGCCCATGCTGTCGTTGATGCGCCG
>CAZVDW010000510.1:0-4754 GCA_964625645.1 uncultured Rhodospirillaceae bacterium | reverse complement strand
CATGGCCTTCGGTGTCTGGGGCGTGCTGGTGTCGGAAGTCGGGCTCGCCATCGCAACCGTGGTGGCGATGACGCTTGGCATTGTCGTCGACGACACCGTTCATTTTCTCAGCAAGTATCTCAGGGCGCGGCGCGAGCACGGCATGGATGCGTCGGAGGCGGTGCGCTATTCGTTCAACACGGTCGGCACAGCCTTGCTGATCACGACCGTGGTGCTTGTGCTCGGCTTCTGCGTGCTTGGCACATCGGGCTACCGGCCAAGCTCCCACGTGGGCTGGCTCAGCTCCATCACGATCCTGGTGGCATTGATCGCGGACTTCCTCTTCCTGCCAACCTTGCTGATCTATCTCGACCGCAAGCCGAAAGGCGTCAGTGAAGGGTAGCCTGGCCGTCGATACGGACAACCCGGCGATAAAGGGCGAGACTGTCCTGGCGCAGGGAATCGAGCTCCGGCGCCAGGGCCGGCAGATCGGTCATGTCGTTGCCGAGCAGCAGGGGGTCGGCCTGCCAGTCGGCCGGCTCCGCGTCGTCGTCATGGCGGATAGACGGGCCGCGGTTCAGCACCCACAGAACGACCTGCGCGAGTCGTGCGGTAACGACGAGCATTTCGCGGCGGTGAGCAAGGCTGGCAACCGCGCCGACGTCAGGCGCCTGCGGCTGGTGTCGCAAGGTGAAATGGTCGCGGGCCCTTAGGCTCAGGCATAGCGCTTGCGTGCGCAAGTCGCGTAGCAGATGGTCGACTGTGGAGCCTTGGTTCAGGGCTTGTCCCATATCCGATAACTCGCAAGATATGTATGCCACAACGATAGTGTGCGTGCTGGTCCAGGGTCTGGCAAATCGTTTTTTGCAGAGAGATCGTTCAAGGTGCGAAATGAGCCCATGCTTGTGGCGATCGGCGCCGCACCTGCAGAGGCAAACGAAGTGGTCGGTGGCGGCGCAAGGATTTGCCGGATTACCGCCAATTGCAGGGGGCGATTCGGCTTCTATATCATTGCGAAAACGTAACGAGTTATTTCTGCCCGATCATGGCGCCGGCGCGGGAGCGGGGATCGCGACGCGGCCAGGAGCCGGTCTCGGCGCGGGCAATGAAGTCAGCTACGGCGCTGTTGAAGGCATCGGGCTCTTCCAGATTGATGGTGTGGCCGGAGAGCGGGACGACCAACAGGCCCGCCGACGGTATCGTGCGCTTGAGGTAAATGTCGGGCTCGAGGCAGGGCTCGTCCTCGTCGCCGGTGACCACCAGCGTCGGCACATCGAGCGCCTTGAGGTCTTCCTCGATGTCGTAGAGCGAAGGCCGCGTCGCCATATAACCGCGCAGGGTGTTGGCGCAGCCCAGTGCCGAGTGCTCGGCGAGCTGGTCGCGGAACTCGGCCCAGCCGCGCGGGTCCTTGTTCTGGAATTGCACCCGGGTGCCGGACAGGGCGTAGGTATCGGCGACGGCCGCCGCACCCTTGCTGTCATAGCCGCTCGCCATGGCCTCGACATCGGCGAGAAAGCCTTCGCGGCCCTTTCGCTCGGCGCCGTAGCCGCAGCCGGCAACGGTCAGCGAGACCGCGCGAGGGCCATGGCGCAGGCCGAAATGCAGGGTGGCGAAGCCGCCCATCGACAGGCCCACCACATGGGCGCGCTCGATGCCTAAATGGTCGAGCACGCGGGCAATATCGTCGGCGACGATTTCCTGATTGTAGTCGCCGACCGTTTCCGGCACGTCCGACGGCGGGTAGCCGCGGGCGTTATAGGCGATCGCCCTGCGGCTGCGCGAGAAGTGGCGCATCTGCGGCTCCCAGCTGCGATGGTCGCCGGCGAATTCGTGCACGAAGATGATCGGTGTGGCGTCCGCCCCGGCGGCGTCGCCGCGGGCCTCGGCGTAAAAGAGCTTGATCCCGTCGCAATCGGCATAGGGCATTCTGTGCGCTCCCTGGCAAGTGTTCCGCTAAGACGATAGCACTGCCTTCTCGGCTTCCGTGAAAAAGGCATCGGCGTGGCAGTCCTGGCCGCGCAGGCGCAGGCCTTGCAGAAGATCCAGCGCCGCTTCGACCATGGCCGGTGGCCCGGCGATATAGGCCTTGGCGCCGTCGAGGTCGGCGTGATCCTCGGCCACCGCATCGGTGACCAGCCCCGTTCGGTGGACGCAGTCCGCCTCGGGCTCGGAGATCACCGGAATCACGCTCAGCGTCGCGTGGCGCTCGGCCAGGGCGGCCAGCTCGTCCATGGCATAAAGGTCGCGCAGCTGGCGCACGCCGAAATAGAGCTGGATCGCTTGCGGCATGTCGGCCGCGATTGCTGACTTGATGATGGATAATATCGGCGCCAGCCCGGTCGAGCCGGCAATCGCCAGGATCGCTCCGCGATGCTTTTGGCGCAAATGCGCGGTGCCCGACGGCCCCACCACCCGGACCGCATCGCCAACGCCGAGATCCCGTGCGACATGCTCGCTGACCTTGCCGCCCGGCAGGGCACGGATATGGAACTCAAGCTGTTCCGCGCTCGGCGGATTGGCCATCGAGTAGTCGCGCCCTGGCAGGTCAGCGAAATGGAGGCTGGCGAACTGCCCGGCGGAGAAGGCGAAAGGCCCGCCGTCCTCGATGTCCAGCCTGACGATGCGCACGTCATGGGTCGGCGCCGCGATGGCGGCGACGCGGCAATCGAGAGCCTTGCGGGGATGGCCGGCATATTCGTCGGGTTCCAGCCAGGCCACGTCGCAATCGCTCTTCGGTGTGGCGCGACAGGCGAGGATGAGCCCTTGCGCGCGCTCCTCCGGCTTCAGCGCGATGCGCGAATAGCCGCGCATCTTGACCGATCCCGACAACAGCTCCGACTTGCAACTGCCACAATTGCCCGACTGGCAACCGCAGGGATAGTCTATGCCGGCGAGGATGGCCGCGCTCATCACGCTGTCGTCCTCGTCCGCCTGCACGGTCCGGCCGACATTACGAATTTCGATCTTGTATGGCACCTTCGGCGTTCCATCGGTTTTCTTCTGGCACTGCGCAACGTACTGTGGGCCGGGGAGAAATCAACCAGGGCCTGTTCAGGGAGGAAGCCAACATGAAAACGCGTCTCGCCGCCGTTGCGGCAGCCATGACGATCGCTGGCGGCGCGCTGGCCGAAGATGTGGTGCTGCGCCTGCATCATTTCCTGCCGGCGCAGGCGATCGCCCAGGCCCAGTTCCTCGAGCCCTGGGCGGAAAAGGTGATGGCCGATTCCGACGGCCGCATCCGCATCGACATCTACCCATCCATGCAGCTTGGCGGCAAGCCGCCGCAGCTCATCGACCAGGTGCGCGACGGCGTGGTCGACATGGTCTGGACCGTGCCGAGTTATACCCCGGGGCGCTTCCCCAATATGGAAGTCTTCGAGCTGCCCTTCATGGCGGCCAGCGCCGAGGCGACGAGCCAGGCCGTGATGGCCTATTCGCGGACCAACCTCGACGACAGCTTCGCGGGCATCAAGCCGATCCTGTTCCACGTCCATGCGCCCGGCAGCATTCACACCCGCGATCGCCCGATCACCGCGCTCGAGGATTTGCAGGGGGTGAAGCTGCGCACGCCGACGCGCTCGATCACCCGTGCGCTGGAAGCCTTTGGCGCCGTGCCCGTCGGCATGCCCGCACCGCAGGTGCCGCAGGCCATCGCGCGCGGCGTGGTCGACGGCACGGTGTTCCCCTATGAGGTGACGCTGCCGCTGCGTATCCACGAGATTACCGACACCCACACCAGGGTCTACTCCGACCGCGGGCTTTACACGGTGGTGTTGCTGCTGGCGATCAACCAGCGCCGCTACGACTCCCTGCCTGAAGACCTGCGGGCGGTGCTCGACGCCAATTCGGGCATGGCGCTCGCGGCCGAGATCGGCCGGGTCTGGGACGAAGCCGAGGCGCCGGGCATTGCGGCGGCGGCGGCCCTTGGCGACCGTTTCGTGGACCTCGACGCGGCCGAGGTCGAGCGCTGGAAGCAGGCCGCCCAGCCGGTCATCGACGACTGGGTTGCCGATCGCGGGGAGCAGGGCGCGGCGCTGCTTGCCGAGGCGCGGGCGCTGGTGGCGCAATACGCCGACTGAGCCCCAAGGCATGTTCGGCCGGGCACTGACACAGGCCTGCCGGCTGCTGGCGTTGGCCGGCGGCGCGGTGCTGCTCGGTATCGTCGGCCTGACCGTGGTCAGCATCGTCTTGCGCGAGCTGAGCGGCCGTCCGATTCCGGGCGACTACGAGTTGGTGGAGGTCGGCTGCGCAGTCGCCGTCTTCGCCTTTCTGCCATACTGCCAGCTGACCGGCGGCAATGTCTTTGTCGGCTTTGCCACGGCCTGGGCGCCGGCATGGCTGCGCGGGCTGCTCGATGCGGTGGCGCAGATCGCCTATGCCGGGATCGCGGCTCTGCTCGCCTGGCGCCTGACGCTCGGCGGCATGGACCTGCGCACTTATGGCGAGACGACCATGGTGCTCGGCATGCCGGTCTGGCCGGCTTTCCTGCCCATCGTGCCATCGCTTGTCTTGCTCAGCGTCGCCTGTCTTTACACTGCCGCGACGAGCCTGAGAAGGGATCCTGCGTGAGCGGCGTCGAGGTCGGCATCGGCCTGTTCGTCCTGATGCTGGCGCTGATAGCGCTGCGCGTGCCGGTGGGCCTGGGCATGCTGATCGCCGGCATGATCGGCTACGCGGCGCTCAACGGCTGGTATCCGCTGATCAACTACCTCAAGACCGCGCCCTATTACCGCTTCTCGACCTACGAGCTGTCGGTCATTCCGCTGTTCCTGCTG
>CAZVDW010000509.1:0-2505 GCA_964625645.1 uncultured Rhodospirillaceae bacterium | reverse complement strand
TAGCGGAGCAAAAAGGCCAAAGTATTGCCCTTTATCCGGGTAAATTTAAGCCACCACATGGTGGCCATTTTGATGTTGCCAAAGAAATATTAAACAAGCCTAACGTTAATAAATTAATTATTTTCGTGTCACCGAAGCCTCATGAGGGGATTGGGCCCGACCAATCTAAGGCCATATGGGAAATGTATAAGCCTTATTTACCAGGCAACGTAGAAATCCGGATCGGAGAAATATCTCCAGTTCGTTCAGTATATGATTATTTGGATAATGAGGCCGGAAGCGGAGATGTGCTTAACCTAATATTAGGAGAAAAGGATATCTCCGATGGCCGCTATGCTCGTGCCAATGAACGCAGAGAAGATGTTGGCGTAAATATTTTACCAGTTCCTCCTCAGGCCGGCGGTATTTCTGCAACCCAAATGCGACAAGCGTTATGGAACGATGAAGAAGAAGAATTCATTACTGGTCTTCCTTCCGCCTTAAATGATCAAGAGATTGGTGATATTCTAACTTTATTGGGAGAGCGACCTATCGAGGAAATGTCTGGCATGGGTGCAGGCGCTGTGGCAGGAGTGGAGCGCTGAGGCGGACGCGGATGATGCAACGGATGTGTACGGCCTGCAGACGATCATCGGCTCGGCTTTGTTCGACGCCGGCGAGATCTTCGTGCGCTTCCGGCCTCGACGAACCCGCGACGGACTCAGCGTGCCGTTGCAGCTGCAGCTCCTCGAGGCGGAGTACTGCGACCGGTCTTACTGTGTGTCGCGACCAAACGGCAATGAGATTCGCTGCGGCATTGAGTTTTCGAAAGAGGGTCGCCGCGTTGCCTATCACTTCTGGCGTCAGCATCCAGGCGATGCGACCTCCCCGGTGCGCACGCTCGAGCGCGTTCGCGTCCCTGCCCGGCGGGTGTTGCACGTATTCATCCCGCAGCGCCCCGGCCAGCTTCGCGGGATGCCGCGGATTGTGCCGGCTCTCGTCAAGCTCTTCCTGCTCGATCAGTACGACGACGCTGAACTCGACCGCAAGAAGGTGGCCGCCCTCATCGCTGGCTTTATCACGCAGCCGGATGTGACCGAAGAAGGCGAGCCGTCGGCGATGAACGCGATTGACATGGATGAAGATGGGATCGCCAGCGCCGAATGGCAGCCCGGGACGATGCAGATTCTGGGTCCTGGTGAAGACATCAAGTTTTCCGATCCAGCCGATGTGGGTGGCAACTACGAGTCGTTCCAGTATCGCACACTTCTGGCAGTGTGTGCGGCCATGGGCCTGCCGTACACGAGTGTGACCGGCGACATGCTGAAAGTGAATTACTCGACAGCCCGCGCCGCCATGCTCGAGCTCCGGCGTCGCATAGGGCCGCTCCAACGGAACGTCATCGTCCATCAGTTCTGCCGGCCTGTGTGGCGGCGCTGGATGGAGACAGCCGTCCTCGCCGGAGTTGTGGAGGGTGAGGTTGGCGTGCTCCAGTCGAAGGTGAAGTGGATCCCTCCCAAGTGGGAATGGGTGGACCCCTTCAAGGATCGCCAGGCCGAGAAGCTGGCCGTCGATGCTGGCTTCAAGGCGCGCAGCGACGTCATCGAGGCCGAGGGCTCTGATCCCGAAGAGATCGATCAGCGCATCGCTGCTGACCGGGCGCGGGCAGACAGACTTGGGCTCTCGTTCGACGAAGCGAGCGACACAGAGACAGTCGAGGATGAAGAAGAGGAGCCATCGCCACAACGCACACGTGCGCAGTCGATAGGAGTTGCGTCGTGAAATATCCACACATCGCCCAGCGCGTATTCAACTGCCCGCTCATGATCGCCAGAGTGAAGCTCGACGCGATTCTGGGGGCCATCGGTCCTCGACTTGTGCTCGGTGTCGAGAGCGCTGTCTCTGGGGACAAGCGAGCTCGCCGGTTGCTCGACATCACCCCCGAAGGGATCGCCATCGTGTCGATCAGCGGCACACTTGTACGGCGGACACAAGGGTTACAAGCTGAGTCGGGTCTGACGAGCTATCAGGCGATCGAAGAGGAAGTCCTCGACGCGGCGACGGACCCAAATGTTCGGGGGATCCTCCTCGACATCGACTCACCAGGGGGTGAAGCCGGTGGTCTTCCGGATCTCTTGGATTCATTGGGGCAAGCCGGTGAGTTGAAGCCGATGTGGGCGGTGGCGAATGATGAGGCCTTCAGTGCCGCCTACGGGATCGCCACGACGGCCAAGCGGATCTATGTCTCGCGAACGGGCGGCGTGGGCAGCGTCGGTGTCATCGCCGTCCATCTCGATCACTCGCAGGCAGATGCCAGTGCGGGTCTTGCCTACACCATCTTTCGCGGCGGTCAATACAAGGCTGAGCACAACAGCCTCGAGCCGCTCACCGATCATGCCAGGCAGACACTGCAGGCCGAAGTCGATCGGCTCCACGGAATGTTCGCGCAGATGGTCGCCGCGAACCGCGGTTTGTCGACCGACACGATCATGGCCACAGAGGCCGGGCTCTCTTTCGGGCCTCTTG
>CAZVDW010000508.1:0-1772 GCA_964625645.1 uncultured Rhodospirillaceae bacterium | reverse complement strand
CGCCGGTATGACGACTTTCGCCGATGGCGGCGACGGCGGCGGCTCGATTCGCATCCCGGCCTCGGCCTGCGGCATCTTCGGCTACAAGCCGCCGTTCGGACGCAATCCGCTCGATATCACGGTACCGCTCGAATCGCTCATCCATTTCGGCGTGATGACGCGGACCGTGGCCGAGACCGCGGCGCTGCAGAACGTCATGTCCGGACCCCATCTCGCCGACATCTGCTCGCTGCGCTCGCGCCTGCGGATTCCGAACGAGCTCGAAGGCGTCGCCGGCTGGAAGGTGGCGCTGTCGATGGATCTCGGCTATGTCGAGGTCGACTCGGAAGTGCGCGACAACACCCTGAAGGCGGCCCAGAAGTTTCGCGATCTGGGTTGCGAGGTCGAGGAGGTCGAGCTCGGCTGGCACTCGGGCGTTCTCAATCAATATCTCCGTTTGTACGAGACTCTGTTCGCCAGCAGCTTGACCGATTTTCTTGCCGACTGGCGCTATGAGATGGATCCCAAGGTGGTCGATCTCGTCGAGCGCGGACAGCGGCTGAGCGCCGTCGAGGTCAACCGGGTCAATCGAACCCGCGGCGAGATGTACGCCAAGCTCGGGCCCATCCTGCAGCGCTACGACATCATGATCTGTCCGACGCTTGCGCTGCCGGCGGTGGCGGCGGACCACACCAGCATGGACCCGAATTTCTCGATCAATGGCAAGCCGGTCGAGCCGCTCATGGGCTGGCTCTTGACCTATCCCTTCAACATGATGAGCCAATGCCCGGTGGCCAGTGTGCCGACGGGTTTCGCGCGAAACGGCGTGCCGACCGGCGTCCAGATCGTCGCCCGCACCTATGACGACATGCGGGTGCTGCGCGCGGCGTCGGCCTACGAAGCGGCCGTCGGCGGCTGGATGACCAGGCCGCAAACCAGACCGGCCTTGTGAGCGAGGCGATCAGGTCGGTTAATGGGATCGCCCGCGGACCAGGCAAGGTTCGTTGGCGGACCGTCTCGTCGGTCGGAAGCGGACGAAACGGACCCAGGATGTGTGAAAACGCTTCGCGTGATATGATTCTTGCGTCGTTATGGCGGAGGGTTCGATGAAACGTTTCATTGAAGGCGAAGACCGCGGCCAGAGCATATTATTTCCTGAACATTTGGATGATTACGTCGGCGAGGATAATGCTGTGCGGGTGGTCGATGTGTTTGTCGATGAGCTTGATCTTGGCGGCCTGGGCTTTGGCCGGGTTGTACCGCAAGCGACCGGCGGGCCGGGCTATCATCCTTGCGTGTTGCTGAAGCTCTACATCTACGGCTATCTCAACCGGGTTCAGTCGAGCCGCCGGCCAAATCGATGCGCGAAGAGGCCAGTGCCTGACGGCGGGCCAGGGAGGTAAGGCATGGAACGCAAGCGCGTGAAAGTCGGCGATCACGAGGTCATGACCTATAGCGTCGGCGCCGGCACGGAGGTGTTGCTGGTGATGCATGGCGGCCCCGGCGCGCCCTGTTCCTATGTCAGGGACGCGCACACATGTTACGCCGAGCGGGGCTTCCGCGTGGTGTCGTGGGATCAACTCGGCTGCGGCGAATCGGATCAGCCAGACGACACGTCGCTATGGACGGTGCCGCGTTACGTCGAGGAAGTCGAGACCGTGCGCACCAGCCTCGGCCTCGGCCGCGTATTTCTGCTCGGCAATTCCTGGGGCGGCATGCTCGGGCTCGAATATTGCATCGCCTATCCCGAAAATGTGGTGTGCTTCGTCGCTGGCAATATCGGCTTCGACATG
>CAZVDW010000507.1:0-3381 GCA_964625645.1 uncultured Rhodospirillaceae bacterium | reverse complement strand
CGACAGCGCAGCGTCCAATGCTTTCTGTTTGTCCATCGAGTCCTTCTCGACAACTCTCAATGCTGGATTCGACATCGCCAGACCCTCTTATTTCATAACCCGGATAGCGGTTCAACGAGTCACGTGTACACGATTTGTTCCGATTGACCAAGCGGATTCGGAACAGTCAGATAAATAAAAGAAAAATCGGCTATGTTCCGGGAAAGTTCCGGTCCATCGTTATCAAGGGAGCGGGCTGAGGCCGAACACCGGCTGGTGCAGCCAGAGCATGGCGAGCAACAGGGTCAGCGTCGCAAGACTCGGCCACCTGGCGAAGTCGGCCGGGCCGAGGCGGGCGCGCCCGGTGGCCAGGGCAAGGCAGGGCAGCAGCGAGGTGGCCGCGGCATGGGCCTGCCAGGCGGCGCCGTGGCGGGCGCGGGCCTTGCGGTCCTGGGACAAGGCACCGGCCACGCCGAGCACGGCGAAGCCGCCGAAAAGAGCCATGGTCGCGGCATCACCGCGGGTCAGCAAATGAGCCACCGCCCACAGCACGATGGCGACCATGACCGGCTGCCGCGTGACGGCATGCGCTCCGGCCGGCGGCGGCAGGGCGGGGCGCGCGCGCAGCCGTGCCGCCAGGCCGTCGGCAAGCAGCCATAGCGCCACAGCGATCAGCGCCAGGCTCAGCCAACGCAGGCTGAGGGGCGGCATCCAGACATCGAGCCAGGGTGCCGTGCGGTAACTCAGGCCAAGCCACAGCATGCTGCCAGCCGCGAACAGCGTGAACAGGGCGAGATAGGGAATCTCGCCGATGGCGGCGGCGGCGCCTTGGCGCAGGCGGGTTCCGGAAATCAGGATATGGCCGCCGACGAAAACGGTCAGCGCGGCGTACAGCTCAAACATCGCGTTACGGGATTAGGGAGCTTTCGGACCCTTGATGCCGCCGCGGCCGTTGCCGTGGCCGAAGGCATTGCCGTTAGCCACGCTGCCGGCAGCATTGAGCACCCCAGCGTTGCTTATGCCCGCCGCCTTGACATGACCGAAAGCATTGCCGTTGCCGACACCGGGGACACCGGCCTGGCCCGCGCCCGCTCCGATCGCGCCAAGCACGATACGCCCGCCGGCGCCCGTGGTAACCACGACAGGCCGCGACGATCTGCCTTCGCCGGCCGTGACCCCGGCGGTGGCGATGTCGATCGCGGGCGGCTGATAGTGGCCGCTCACCAGGTGGCCGAGATTGCGCGCGCCTTCGGGCACTGCGCCTTCGTCGCGCAAGTGGCTGAAGACCTGGCCCCAGCCGAGGCCGTCGCTCTTCAGCGTCGCGATCTCGTCGAGGGTGAGGTTGTCGACACCGCCTTCCTTCTGGGCTGCAAATAGGGCCTCGGCGATGTTGCGGTTGCCGGGCGATAGCGCATCCGCCGTGCCTGTCTCGGGCTCGACACCGGGTTCGACATCGAGTGTCGTCGTGTCGCCGGGCGCAGGCTCAGGCTCAGGCGCGGGTGGCAGGTAGCGGCCGCTCACCACCTGGCCGAGATTGCGGGCGCCGCCGGGAATGCTGCCTTCCGCCCTCAATACCTTGAATATATCGCCCCAGCCCAGGCCGTCCGACTTGAACTGCGCGATCTGGTCCAGCGTCAGCCCGCTGTCGCTTTCGCCTTGCGAGTCGAACAAGGCCTGGGCGATTCGCTGATTGCCGAGCGAAAGCGCATCGAAGAGCGGTGTTTCGGGCTCCTCCGCCTGTGCGCCGAAGGCGATACAGGCGGCGCAGGCCAGAGCGAAAAGCGGTACTTTGCCGGTCATGGCTCAGCTCTCCAGGTTTTCTGCGGTGAGCAGGATGATCTCCGTCGCCGTGGCACTGTCCTTGAAGAATATCTCGCCTTCGTTGGCCACCACCCGCATGCGTGTCGCGCGTTCCGTCAGCCTCTCGAGCTCTATGTCGATCTCGCGTTCGGCGGCAATCGCAATGATCTCCCATCCCTCGTCCGTGGCAGTGTCCTCGGTCACTTCCATGGCCATTTGCTCGAGCGTGATCAAGGTGGCGATGCGCAGGGTCTCGATATTGTCGTTGAAGGTCTTGTAGGCGATGCCGCTGAGGGTGTGGTTGACGCCCGCGCCCGCGGCGAGGCCGCCGGCCGTCAGGGCCACCGCGGCGCAGCCGCCCAAAGAGAGTGCCGCCAGCACAGCGCCTATGGCAAATCGCGACTTCATCAGCGCACCGTGGTCCAGAAGGGGCCTTCGGAAAGCAGGCGATAGGTCAGCGTGGCGTCACTCGCCTGCAGCACGACGACGGTGATGGGCGGCGCGCCGTAGCCCGACAGGTCGATGCGATCGGTCTCGGCCAGTTCCACCGGCACGTCGGTGCGGCCGCGATCAGGGGTCAGCACGCGCAGCACCGGGTCGGCATTGGCGTCGAGGCCCATATAGCGGACCGCGTAGAGCGCACGCTCATGCGCCAGCGGGCCTTCGAGCAGGAAGGTCTGCTGCTCGAGCATGGTGCGGTCCTCGCCACCGCTGATCAGCAGCTCCTCCTTGGCAACGGTAAGGGGCGTCTCCAGGGCCTGATCGTATTCGCGATGCATGAGACACGCGCCCAGCGACAGCCCGAGAACAACAACAAGAACGATCCGGCCCATCAATATCCTCCGCTGGCAAGCCAAGCCGAGTGTAGCCGAGGCTTCCGAAAGGCGCAATTTTATGCGTATTTTATTTCTTTGGCTTGCCCTTGCCGCCTCCGCCGCCTCCGCCGCCTCCGTTACCGCCGCCGCCGCCTTTGCGGACGTTTATCGAGACCTCGGCGGCGTCACTGCCGCCATTGCCGTCAGCGACCGTAAAGACGAAGGCGTCCTTGCCGGTATAGTTGCTGTTCGGGGTATAGGCGCGCGCCGCGCCGCTGCCGCTGAGACTGCCGTGGGCGGGCCATTGCACGATATCGAAGGTCAGGGTATCGCCATCGGCATCGCTGGCCCCGAGAGCAATGGCGACCGCTGTGTTGCGCGAGGTGCTGACGCTCTGCGCCTCAGCCACAGGTGCCGTGTTCCCGCCGCCGCCTCCGCAGCTGCCCCATTCCGCGCCGGTGCTGGTGCCGTCGCTGAAGCCGACCGCGGCGGTGATGCAGGCCGCCGGTCCGGCCAATTCGTGAAAGGTCAGGTCCAGGGTGTAATCGCCGGGATAGTCGTAGTCGGTGGTGCGGACGGTGACGCCGTTGAACCGGCCGATGCGGAAGTCGTCCGGATGCTGCGCGTCCATGTGGACATTGGCGTCGTAAGTGGCGCCGTGGTCGGCGTGGTAGGGGCATTCGCGCTCGCCGCCATAGCCGAAGCTCTCCCAGGACACGGACGAGCTGTTCTTGTGGGTGTATTGCCGGTTCCATTCGGTCATGGCGAACCAGGCGGGATGGACGTT
>CAZVDW010000506.1:0-3020 GCA_964625645.1 uncultured Rhodospirillaceae bacterium | reverse complement strand
GGTCGCCGCGAATGCCGCGCATCTCGGCTTCCCGCATCGCCAGCATGTCGCGGCCCTCGAAACGGATCTCGCCGCCGACGATGCGCCCGGGCGGATTAGGAATCAGGCCCATGACCGAAAGGGCGGTCACGCTCTTGCCGGAGCCGCTTTCGCCCACGATGGCCACGGTCTCGCCCGCGCGGACGTCGAACGAGACCCCGTCCACGGCCTTGACCACCCCGCCATCGGAGCGGAAGTGGGTTAGCAGGCCGCGGACCTCGAGCAGAGGCGTCTCGGGATCGTCCACTACGAGCCGCAGCCCATCTCGCGCTTCATGTCCTGGTCGATCCAGACCCGGGCATAGACCGGCCCCGGGCGCACCGCACCGACGCGCAGCTCGCCGTAATAGTTCTTCACATAGGGCCACCAGGCGGCATAGACCGCCAGCGTCGGCAGCCAGACATGGGGCACGCGCTCGGCAATGATGTAGACGTTGAGCTTGCGAAGCAACTCGTCGCGCGCCTCCTTGTCGCGCATGACGATTGCCTCGTTATAGGCCCTGTCGAACCACTCGTCGGCATGGAAGGCCGGGTTCCAGGTCTGGCCGGTCATAAAGCTCTTGCGCAACACCGAGAAGGGATTGCCCTCGCTGTTGTTCATCAGATATCCGGCCGTCTGGTCCGGCTCGCGCATCTTGGCGCGGAAGGTGGGATAGTCGAGCGGCACCGCGATAAGCGAGATGCCGACGCGCTGGTAGTAGGCTTCCAGCATGGCAATCAGATCGAGGTGGTAGTCGGAGACGCTGGCGAACATCACCTCGAACTCAAAGCCGTCGGGATAGCCCGCCTCCGCCAGCAACTGCCGCGCCTTGTCCGGGTCGTAGCCGAACAATTCCCTGCCTGCCTCGGGCAGCTCGGCGATCGGCGTATAGTAGTCGGGCCAGCTTGCCGAGAAGGGGTAGTTCAGCGCCTCGCCCTCTCCATTCAGCAAGGCGGCAACGATCTCTTCCTGGTTCACCGCAAGGTTCATGGCTCGGCGGACACGCACGTCGTCGAAAGGCGCCATGTCGTTGCGCAGCGCGATAAAGGTGCCGAGATTGCCGGAGCGCCTGCGGATAATCAGTTCGGGTGCCGAGCGCTGAAGCTCCTCGGCAAACTGCCAGCGGAAACTCTCCAGAATATCGACCCTGCAGGTGCGGATGGCCGCGATCCGTGCCGCTTCGTCGCCCATGATGTGGTAGACGACTTCGTCATTATACGGCAGGTCATAGGTGGTGCCGTTGATGACCTCCTTGTCCCAATACTCGCCGTTGCGCTCGTAGACTTGGATATCGTCGGGCCGCACCTCGGCAATGGCGTAGGGGCCGGTGCCGTTCATCATGCGCCAGTCCTCGCTGCCCGTATTGCCGTTCAGCTTATGCACTTCCGGCGGCGTGATGCCGCTGAAATAGCCCCAGGCGATACGATAGCCCCAATTGGCGTTGTATTCGTTGAGATAGGCGACCGCCGTGTATTTGTCCTCGGCCTTCCATTCGCTTACGAAATCCCAGTAGGTCGGGATACGGCGCGGGCTCGTCCACATGTGGGCGAAGTGATAGACGATGTCCTCGGCCACCACCTCGCGGCGTTCCATGACACCGTCCTTGGCCGGCCAATAGACACCCTGGCGGATATTGAAGACGAGCCGCAGCGGATCTTCCTCCAGCGACCAGCTTGCGGCGAGATCGCCGCGATAATGCTCGGGCGGTATCCAGTCGAAGGCGGTGTAGGGATTGATACCCTCGCCGCGGGGCCCGAGATCGAGATCGCCGGCAATCAACTGATCGAGGTAGAGCGCATCGTGGTTGGTCTTCCAGGGCCAATTGAAATGCTTGAACGACAGCGCATTGAGGCCGGCGAACACCGTCCCAACATTGAGGGTGCCGCCATAGCGCGGCACTTCGCGATCGACCGCGTTGGCCGGCAAGGCGAAGGCCAGCACAACGGCCAGAACAGCGCTCGGTGTGATATGTCTCATCGCTTTCCTCCCAGTCAGCCAACCTGTTTGCGACCGCTGCTGCCCCGCATGCGAGGATCGAGCAGGTCGCGCATGGCATCGCCGAACATGTTGATGTTGTAGACCACGATGGTAATGGCGAGCCCCGGCATGATGGCGAGCCAGGGTGCCTGGAACATGTAGCTACGGCCTTCGAAGCTGAGCATGCCGCCCCAGCTCGGTGCCGGTGGCGGCACGCCGAGGCCGAGGAAGCTCAAGCCCGCCTCGACCAGAATCACCGCCGCCAGCCGTGTCGTGAAAAGCACGATGATCGGCGCCATGATGTTGGGCAGGAGGTGGCGCAGCAGAATGCGCGGGGTCGAGACACCGATCGACTCGGCCGCCTGGACGTAGACGTTCTCCTTCACGCTCACCACCGCGCCACGCACGATGCGCGAGCCGGCAATGCCGTAGAGCAGACTCAGGATCAGGATCACCTGCCACATGCCGGGGCCGAAGACCGATACCGCGACGATGACCACGACCAGATCCGGAAAGCTCATCCAGGCGTCGACCATGCGCTGGACCGCCATATCGAAACGGCCGCCGAAATAGCCGCTGGTGACGCCGATCAGAATCGACAGCAGGATCGACAGGAAGGCGGCTGAGAAGCCGATGATCAGCGATGTGCGCGCGCCGTGCACGATGCGGCTGAAGACGTCGCGGCCGATCTGGTCGGTGCCGAGCCAATAGTCCAACGACGGCGCCTGCAGCCTGTCGATCGGATTCATCTCGTTATAGCCGAAAGGCGCGATCAACTCGGAGAAGATGCCGGTAAACAGGAACAGCACGCAGACCACGGCGCCGACGGCACCGAGCGGCTTTTCGGTAAACAGGCGATGGACGAATTCCGCCGTCGGGCCACGCCGTCTCTTCCGGGCGGCGACGCTTTCGCGATTGAGGGTAATTTCCGCCATCCCGCCCGCCTATTTCTGGTGCCGGACCTTGGGGTCGAGCAGGCCGTAACTCAGGTCGACCATCAGATTGACCATGATCACGAACACGCC
>CAZVDW010000505.1:0-4890 GCA_964625645.1 uncultured Rhodospirillaceae bacterium | reverse complement strand
CCATGGCGCCGAAGAAGGTGCTTTCGTCTTCCAGCTCGCGGCGCCGGCGCCGCGCCTCGCCTTCATCGATCAGCCCGGATGAGAGATCGGCATCGATCGCCATCTGCTTGCCCGGCATGGCGTCCAGGCTGAAACGCGCCGCGACCTCGGCAATGCGACTCGAGCCCTTTGTGATAACGACGAAATTCACGATGACGAGGATCGCGAAGACAATAATGCCGATGACGAAATTGCCGCTCATGACAAAGTCGCCGAAGGCTTGAATGACCTTGCCGGCGGCCTGCGTGCCGGTGTGGCCATCGGCCAGGATCAATCGCGTTGAAGCCAGATTCAAAGCCAGTCTGAGCATGGTAGCGATGAGCAGAACCGTGGGAAAGGCGCTGAAGTCGAGCGGCCGAGAGATGAACAGCGCGACCATCAGCACAAGCACGGATAAGGTAATCGAGATGGCCAGGCTGAAATCCATCAGCCAGCGCGGCATCGGCATGATCAGCGCGATCAGGATGCCGATCACGACCAGAGCCAACATGATATCGCTCTGCCGTAGAGTGGTGCCTACGCGTCCGAGCATTGCCCCAATATCGGGGCCGGCGGGGTCTGAGTCGCCGGACTCCGGCTCCGCCATGGTGCCTATGGCCTGCAGCTCACCGCCGTCATTGGTATCAGCCATGTGTCGTCAAACTTCGACAGTACCGGATATTGCAGCCTGGACTCTCACATCGCCGCCGCACGGTTTTCGCTCGCCGGTGGCGGCACGGCGACACCTTCGCCATCGTATAATTTGAGCTTGTTGCGCAGGGTGCGGATGGAGATGCCCAGAATATTCGCCGCGTGCGTTCTGTTGCCGAGGCAATGCTGCAGGGTATCGATGATGAGATCCCGCTCGACATCGGCAACCGTTCTGCCGACCAGGTCGCCGGTGCCTGCCGCATCCCCCTCGGCGCTGACAGTATTGGGCCCGACCGGTGCGCTGGCAAGGCTGTCTCCGCCCATCATCATGGCGCTCGCGTCGATCTCGCTTCCGGCGGCGAGCAGCACGGCCCGGTGCATATTGTTCTCCAATTCCCGCACATTGCCGGGCCAGGGGTGTCGCATCAGCCGGTCTGTCGCCTCGCTGGATAAAGGTCTCGGCGGCAGGCCGTTCGATTCGGAGTACTTTTTGATGAAATAGTTCGCCAGCGCAAGAATATCCTTCGGGCGTTTGTGCAGGGGCGGGATGTCAAGTGTCATGACGTTGATGCGGAAATAGAGATCCTCGCGAAAGTTTCCCTTCGCAACCTCTGCCTCAAGGGCCAGGTTGGTGGTGGCGAGCAGGCGAATATCTATCTTCACCGGCCGCGAGCCGCCGACGCGGTCGATTTCGCGTTCCTGCAGCACACGCAGCAGCTTGGCCTGCAGGCGCATGTCCATTTCACCAAGCTCGTCGAGCAGCAGGGTGCCACCGTCGGCCGCTTCGAACTTGCCGATGCGCCGCGCCACGGCACCGGTGAAGGCGCCTTTCTCATGGCCGAACAATTCCGATTCGAGCAGGTTCTCCGGGATCGCGGCGCAGTTCACCGATACGAAAGGCTTGTCTGCCCGTGCACTCTTGCGGTGAATGAAGCGCGCCAGCATTTCCTTGCCCGTGCCCGACTTGCCGGTAATCAGGATACTGGCGTCGGACTTGGCGACCCGTTCCGACATGGCCAGGACAGTGCCCATGGCCGGGTCTTCGAAAATGAGCTTGTGGCTCTCTTCCGTGACTGCTTCCAGCACAGCAGCGATGAGTTCGGGGTCGGGGGGCAGGGGGATATATTCCTTGGCGCCGGCTTTGATGGCCCCGACGGCGGCGCTGCTGTCATCGCCCATGCCGCAGGCGACAACCGGGACGCTGATGCGCTCTGCCGTCATGTCGGAAATCAATCCGCCGATATCCAGGGCCACGTCGACCATGGCGAGATCGGCGCCGCCGGAGGCATTTGCGCGCAGCAGATTCATGGCAATGTCCACGTCGTCGGCCTGGGTAACCTTGGCGCCGCGGGACACGGCGATCTGGCAAGCCTCGCCCATTTGGCCCGACAAGGTGCCGATCATCAACAAACGCATGGGTAAATTCCTTTCGCTCTAACGGTATCGATCAATCGAAGAACTGAACACGCTTGGCCGGTGGCAATTGCGTGTTGAGCATGGTCTCCAAGCGGCGCGGATTTTCCTGGCGACCGATCGACGCGGCGCCCAGGGTGTAGAGGCTCATCAGCGCGGCTTCCTCGGCAGAGTTGCGCTCGAGCTTGCCCGCCATGGGGTTGAAGACCATGTTGGCCAGGATCGCGCCATAGAGTGTCGTCAACAACGCCACGGCCATGGACGGTCCGATGCTGTTGGGGTCGTCGAGATTGCCGAGCATCTGCACCAGGCCGATGAGCGTTCCGATCAGGCCCATTGCGGGGGATACCGTGCCGGCTTGACGCAGGATGCCCGCGCTTTTCTCATGCCGGGCCTCCATGCCCTTGATTTCCTGCTTCATCATGCGCTCGACCTCGTCACCGGGGGTACCATCGACCACCAGCGCCAGGCCTTTTTGCAGGAACGGAATGTTGTCGAGATTCTTGAGGCTCTCCTGCATGCCGAGCACGCCGTTCTTGCGTGCCAGGTCGGCCAACTCGAGCACTTGCGTGGCCGCCGCCGCCAGGTCGCCTGACTTGTTGAAGACGGCCTTGAGCATGAGTTTTTGTCCCTTGATGATCTCGCCAAGGGAATAGCTGACCGTGGTGATGGCGAAAGTGCCGCCAATAACGATCAGCACGGAGGGCACGTCGACGAACGCCCCGATCGAGCCGCCGGTGGCGATCGCAGCGACAACCAGACCAAAACCGATCAACATGCCAAGTAGGGTTGCGATATCCATGGCTTGTCGTCCTCAGAACCGCTCGGTTTTGATGATTTCCGTCATCGTCACGCCCAGGCGGTCCTCGACGACCACCACTTCGCCACGTGCCACAAGACGGTTGTTGACGTAGATATCGATTGCTTCGCCAACTTTACGGTCGAGCTCGACAACCGCACCGCGTCCCAGCCGCATGAGCTGGCTCACCGGCATGGAAGCGTTGCCAAGCACGGCCGAAACCCGCACGGGTATGTCGAATATCGCCTGCAGGTCGGCCGCGCTGCGCGTTATTTCGAGCGCAGCAAACGGGTCTTCTTCCTCGGCCACGTCGGTGGCCTGGGGCTCACCAACATCTTCAAGTTCCAGATCGTCGCCATCAGCCATCTTCGTCTCCCGATGCCGGCGTGTCCGCCGGGCTCATAATCGGATTCTCTTCCGGGGTCGCCACGGTCCGCTCTTCCGGACTCTCCAAAGCGTAGCGTGACAAGATATCGTCGACTTTCCGCCACATCACGCTGTCCAGTCTCTCGGCTTGTCCATCCTGCCACTCGACACGGCAATCGGAGCCCTGCAATCGTTCGTCGCCGGTAATCATCACATCCATGGGAAAGTCCGCCTGCGCAAGCCTGTCACGCATCATCTCGACAAGTGCCGGGTCGATGCGCACGGTCGCTTCAGGGGTCTGATACAGGGCAGCTAAAGACTCCCGTACCAGCGATTCGATGATTTCAAGATTTTGCTCGGTGCTGCGCTGGCCCGCCACTTTCCCGGCAATGGCGCGCGCCAGGTGCACGACATCGCCGGATGCCATCGCCCGCCGTTCGGCAAGGTCGGCTGTAAGGGTATCCAAATGTCTGTTGAGCCCTTCCATGAGCTCGCAAAGCTTGACCTCGGCATCGCCCAAGGCCTGGGCACGGCCCGCGGCCAAGCCAGACTCATAGCCGTGTTCGCGCGCATTTCGTAGCTCGTCTTCCGAAAAGGTCGGTGGCGGCGCCTCGCTCTCCTCTTCGGGCAAGGGCTCAAGCGCTTGAGCCTGCGGCGCCGAGAAATCGGTGAGAAACTCGAACTTGGTGAATTGTGCCATGTTCCGTGCCACGAGCGCTGTTGATCAGTAGACGAGTTCGTCGTCGCCGGAGCCGGCAAGGACAATTTCGCCACTGGCAGCCAGTTCCTTGGCGGCATTGATGATGGCCGCCTGGGATTCCTCGACGTCGCTCAGCCGCACGGGTCCCATGGCTTCCATGTCCTCGCGAAGAATCTTGGCGGCGCGTTCGGACATATTGGCGAAGAAGAGGTCGCGTAGCTCCTCCGAGCAGCCCTTGAGGGCGGTGCCGAGGCCATCCTTGTCGACGTCGCGCAACAACGCCTGCACACCGGTGGGATCCAGTTTGTTGAGATCCTCGAAGGTGAACATCAGCGCCTTGATGCGCTCTGCCGATTCGCGGTCCCGGTCTTCGAGGGCTTGCAGGAAGCGGGCCTCGGAGTTGCGATCGAAGGAGTTGAAAATGTCAGCCATGATCTCGTGGCTGTCACGGCGCGTGGTGGCAGCCAGGTTGCTCATGAACTCCGAGCGCAAAGTCCTCTCCACATCCTCGAGGACTTCCTTCTGTACGGTTTCCATACGCAGCATGCGCATGACCACCTCGGTGGCGAAATCCTCCGGCAGCAGCGCCAGCACCCGCGCGGCATGGGTGGAACGGACTTTTGACAGCACAACAGCGACGGTCTGCGGATATTCGTTCTTCATGTAGCTCGCGAGGACGTTTTCATTGACGTTGCCCAGCTTGTCCCACATCGTGCGGCCGGCGGGACCCCGCAGCTCCTCCATAATCTCCTCGACCCGGTCGCCGTCCAAGGTCGCGCGCAGCAGGCGCTCGGTCGAATCATAGGAGCCTTGCAGGCTGCCCGTGCCTGCCAGCTCCTCGACGAACTCCATGAACAAGGCCTCGACCACTGCCGAGTCAACGCTGCCGAGTTGAGACATGGTGGAGGAGAGCTCTTTGATCTCATCCATCTCCATCATGCCG
>CAZVDW010000504.1:0-7680 GCA_964625645.1 uncultured Rhodospirillaceae bacterium | reverse complement strand
CGCGGTATCGGAAACCCGCGCGGCCATGGCTGCCGCATCGGCGCGGCCGAGGCGTGTCAGCGCCAGGGGCGTCACCTGGCCCTGGCCGAGCCAGGGCGGCTGATATTCCGGGCGGTGGGTGATGACGGCGAGCACGCGATGGCCGGCTACCATGGGCACCACGATATCCAGCAGCTCCTGACTCGTCGGGTCGATCCAGTGGGCGTCCTCGAAGATCAGCAGCACGGGGGCATCGGGCGCCAGCGCCGTGACTTGCTCCGCCAACACCCGTAGCGTCTCGTCCTTCTGCTTCTGCGGGCTCATGGCGAGGGCGGGATAGCGTTCCACGGGCAGCGATAGAAGAGAGGCGACGAGCGCGCGGTCCGTGCCGTTCGGCAACAGGGTCTCGAGCTTGTCGAGTTTCTGATCCGGCGCATCATCGCGGCGGAAACCGGCGGCGCGTTCGATCTGCTCGATGACCGGGTGCAGCGCGGAGTTGGTGTGATACGGGCTGCACTGGTAGCGCAGGCGCGTGTGCGGCCCCTCGGCGATCCTTTCCCGCGGCGTCTGCGTGATCCGGCTCTTGCCGATGCCGGGTTCGCCGCTCAATAGGATGACCTGGCCCTCGCCTGCGCATCCTTGGCTCCAGCGCGCCATCACCATGGCCATCTCGGCTTCGCGCCCGACCAGTGGCGTCAGGTGCTGGTGCTGGGCCTCGAAGCGGCCCTCTGTCGCGGCGACACCGGTAACGCGGTGCGCCGGCACCGGCTCGACGATGCCTTTGAGGACCTGCTCGCCCATATCGTCCAGCTCGAAGGTGCCGCCGAGCAGGCGCCGCGTGGACGGCCCAATCACAATCTCATCCGTCCCCGCCAAGCCTTGCAGGCGCGCGGCGAGGTTGGGCGTTTCGCCGACCGCAAGCTTGGGCACCGAGGCATCGCCGGCGCCGGTCTCGCCGACCACCACGGGACCCGTGGCGATGCCGACTCGCACTGCCAGGTCCATGGCATTGACGGCCTCGACGATCTCCAGGCCTGCACGCACCGACCGCTCGGCATCGTCCTCGTGCGCTTGCTGCCAGCCGAAATAGGTCATCAGGCCGTCGCCGAGATACTGCGCGACGTGGCCGCCATATCGCTCGATGATCCGGCCCGCAGCCTGCTGGTACTCCTGCATCAAGCTACGCAGATCTTCCGGATCGAGCTGTTCGGAGAGCGCCGTCGAGCCCACGAGGTCGCAGAACATTACCGTGATCTGGCGGCGCTCGGCCTCCTGCGGTCGCGCTCCCGGCGCCGGTGTGTCGGCCCCCTGCTCCCGGATGGCCTTGAGCAGCTTGCGCCTGGGGCCGATGGCAAGGCCCATCTCCTTGAGGTCGTCGTCGGACAGCTCGGGCAGTGCCTCGAGGTCGATCTCCTGGGCCTCGAAAGCCGCGGCATGCTGCGCCAGACCCCGCGCGGCAAGCCACGCCCTGATCGCCCCGGATTCCTCAGCTGCCATCGTGCCGGCTCCCCCTCTAGCGCGCTGAGAGATTACACTAAAGAAACGGGGACAGTTTTATAAAACTGTCCCCTCTTGCTCTTGCGGTGTCCCCTCTGGTTCAGCCATCCACCGCCTCGACGAAGGCCTCGATCATCGCATCGTCCGCCTCGATGACGTGCTCGCGCGCGGGGAAGGTGCCCTGGCGCACGTCGTCGGCGTAGTCCTTGAAGCCGGCCACGCGCTCGGCCTGCATGCGTGCCTTGAGCTTATGGAGCTCGCGGTATTGCTTCGAGTGGCGCGGGTAGGGTGGCGGGGTGTTGCCGAGGATGTCGTCGGCGAAGAGGAACTGGATGTCGCCGCCGCTGCCCGCCCCGATCGACGAGGTCATCAGGGTCGTGCGCTTGCTTATCTCCCTAAGCAATGCCTCGGGAATGACCTCGACCTCGACGGCATAGGCGCCGGCATTCTCCAGCCGCTTGATCTCGTCGTATACCCACTTGGCCTCGTCCAAGGTCCTGCCGACGGCGCGCAAGCCGCCCGTCCAGGTGCTCTTGCGCGGCACCAGGCCGGCATGGCCCTGCACGGGTATGCCCGCTTCGGCGGCAGCTTCGACGAAGCGCGGGCTCCACTGGCACATGATGGCGTCGGCGCCGAGCGCCATGGCCTCGTAGCCGAGGCGCACCGCCTCGTCGGCGCTGGCCGCCGCGACCAGCGCCACCGAGAAGGCCATGAAGGTGTTGGGCGCCGCCTGACGCACGGCGGCGGAGAGCTGGGGCCGGGCCGGGTCGAAGCGCGCCTTCATGGTGTCGATGCCGGCTTCCTCGGCCGCCGCCGCCTCGTCGGCCGAGAACGGCAGGGTCTCGACCAGCACGCGCTTGCCCTTTTGGGCGCGCAGGCCGTGGACGGTGTAGTTGCGCGTGCCGTAGGTGCCGCCCAAGGTCATGATGCGCGTCAGGCCTTGCTCGGCAGCGTCTCGCGGCGGAATGCCGCCGTCTCCCGTGGCGTGGCTTGCCATGGTCTCTCTCCCTCTCGATCAATCTCATTTGCGCAAGTGTAGCGGAGCGCGGGCGGCGGCTCTAGCAAGGGGGTGATTGTCAGCGGACCTTTGCGATCTATCTCGACTCCCTGCGGTCCCCGACCCGTCAGGCAACGGATGAGTGAGGGCGTATGGTTTCGACGATGAAGAACCTTGGGAATTGCTGCCGCTCGGCGGCGATGCTGGCCATCATGGCAAGCACTTGGGCCGCACCGGTACAGGCGCAGCATAGCCCCTCGCCGTCCATATCGCCGCCACCTGTCGTCGCCGTGCCGAAGCCGATCCAGATCCCGCCCACAACCATCTCGCCGGCGCCGGGCGGCCGAGGGGACGAGGGCGTGGCGGCGCAAGGCGAGCCGATCCAAAAGGTCTTCCGCTCCGCCCAGCTCGCGCCCGAATTCAAATCCATCGTCAACGACGCCATCGGTGGCATGAGCTACGAGGAAATCGCCACCGCCAGCGTGTCGGATGTCACGGCCGTGCTCGACGCGGCCGGGCAGGACGGCTTCCCGAAGTTCATCGTTGCCGATTTCGTGAACATCGCCAACGGCGCCTATGCCATGCACGGCGATGCCCGCTCGGCAGTCGGCGAGGCGCTGGTGACCTTTTACGATTCGACGCTGGCCTTGCTCGGGGCGGTGCCCGCCAACGGTAGCGCCGAGGCCGACTGCGATATCATCATGGCGTTCGTCGACAGCATCATAGCGCCATCGCCGCCGGCAGGCGGTGGTGGTGGTGCGGTCGCGGCGGCTGGCGGCGGCGGCGCTGCCGCGGGAGGCGGTGGTGGCGCTCCCGCAGGTGGTGGTGGTGGCGCTCCCGCAGGAGGCGGTGGCGCTGCCGCAGGTGGTGGTGCTGCCGCAGGTGGTGGCGCTGCCGCAGGTGGTGGTGCTGCCGCAGGCGGCGGAGTTCCCGCAGCTGGTGGCGGCGCAGGCGCAGGCGCAGGCGCAGGCGCAGGTGCGACGGTTGGGCCGACGGGTGGTGGCGGCGCAGGCGCAGGCGCGACGGTTGCTGCGGTTGGGCCGACGGGTGGTGGCGGCGTGCCGGCAGCGGGTGCCGGCGGAAACGGCGCACCGGCGCAGCCCGCAGTGCAGGGACCAGCGCCCTTGGTGATGGTCGCATGCGATACGGCATGTCAGCAGAAGAACGAAGCGATGCAGGCGGAAGCTGACGAGATTCGCAAGGAAAAGGAGATCCAAGAGCACAGGGAGCAGGGCAAGACCGTAACATCCACTCTCTTCACCGTCATAGGTGCCGGCTTTGGTATCGCTCTCATTACCTTTGGCGCTCCTGTGGCTGGAGCTGTCGTGGCAACGACCGCCGGTGTGATCGGCCTTGCTACGTTCGTCGGCATCAATCAAGGCGAGTTCGATGAATCCGTGGCGGTCGAGGCCGGCAAGCTGGCACTGAACGTCGCGATGCCGGGCGGCGGCAAGCTTGCGACCGAGGCGACCAAGGTGATTCTGCTCGAGGCGGCCGCTTACAAGACAATGAATGAAATACAAAACTAGGATGGCGGGCAAGGTGGCTAAGCTGGCGAAGGTAATACGGTCCGGCGCCTGCGTCGCAGCCATGGCGCTAATGCTCTTGGGAGCGGTTTCGAGCCAAGCCGATGCGCAAAGGGTCGACACGTCGGCGATCGATGCGTTGCCGGGCGACATTCAGCTTGCCATCTATGGCGCGATCGCGACCATTCGCGGTTTCGATACCGCGTCGCTCGAGCTGGCCGTGACCGTTGAGCCGCAGGCCATTGCCGGGCTACACGAACCGGCCTTTCTATACGAAGGCTTCGGCGTCCAGCGGCTCGGCATCGATGCCTATTCGCAGCTCGACGGCGACCCCTCCGGGCGGCGCCTGCTCGCGCATCTCGTGCTTCAGGACGTGTTCGCCCGGCGCGTCATTCTCGACGTACTGCTCCATTATCGCGTCGCAACAACGGGCATCACCATCGACGCGGGCATGGCCCGGGTGGTGGCGCCGAGCCAGCCGGATACACGCTTTTTCGTGCTGTCGGCGGCGCTGCTGCCACAGCCGTTGTTGGGCAACATCAGCCATGCGGAGCTGGTCAAGCTGGTCGTCGAGAACGACCAGCTGGTCAACCCTGCCGGCAATCCGGGCCAACCTGGCGACTATGCGGTGCTGGCATTCGTGCTCGACCGGTTGCCTGGTGGCGATGCCGTGATCATGCAGCCAGCCGGCACTGCCGGGTCGCCGTTTTCGACCGAAGTCGTCGACTTCGCGGGCTTCAGGGTGGCCATAGCCCGCGGCAGCTTCGCGCTTGCCGAGCTGGGCCGCTCCATCACCATGGAGCTGGCGCATCTTCCCGCCCTCGGACAAGACGAATCGCCGGAGCTGAGGCGTCTGGTGGCAACGGAAAAGCCGCTGATCGCCGCAGCAGCACCGCCCCAGGCGGTTCCGGCACCGCCCGGCGACGATATCGCGGCACGCCTACGCAAGCTCGACGCGCTTCGCGACGCGGGTCTGGTGACCCAGTACGAATATGAAGTCAAACGGCAAGAAATTCTCGATTCGCTCTAAGCCGGGCTTGCGCGTCGGCTGCCAGCCTTGAAGAAATTATCCGCCAAGTGTCTGCAATCCTTGCGAATACTCATTTCGCGTGCGGAATTATGGTTGAAAACTATTTCTTAATGCCCTTAATTCTATACTCATCCGTGGAGCGGGATTGATGTTGGAGCTTGGAAAATGAAAGCAATCAAGCATCGTGAGTCTCGGATACGGCCTGATTTTCCGGCGGCTTTGCCGTTGAGATTTCCACGACTCGGTTGGCATGACAATCTCTTGGCTGTCAGTAGAGTCGCTCGGCCTGGGTCGTACATTTCCTTCTAGCGTGATGGGGCCGCAGCCCCACCTTGCCACGCCTGCATAGTATCGCCGCCCCGGAAAGCCGGGACGGATCTTCCATGCTTTTCGGTTTGGCACCCGTGGCCATATGCAAGACAGGTGTCATATGGCCGCCTCGTCAATCACGCTAACAGGATTGCGGTATTAGAAAATGGCCAGAGATCCATCCAATCGAGGTGACGAGAACTTCCGAAGCTTGGTGGAGAATGCGGCCGAGGGCATTCTCGTACACCGCTATGACACGCTATTGTTTGCTAACCAGGCATTTGCAGACCTTCTCGGCTATGACGGCCCGGACGATATTCTGCAGCTCGGCACGGTCGAGGCATGGCTTTCGACAGCGGACAGGAACCGCATCCGGCAATATGCCGAGGGCCGCCTTCGTGACGAAGAGCTGCCCAGACTTTACGAGTGTCCGGCGCTTCGCAAGGATGGCGAAGATATCTGGCTGGAATGCCGCTCGGTAAAAATCGACTGGCAAGGCGAGCCGGCGATCCTCGGATTCCTTAGCGATGTAACGAATAGGCGAGATGCCAGGGAAAAAACCAAAGCGATCATCGCGGCGAACCCCATTCCCAGCGTAATCACACGCATCTCGGACGGCACCATCCTGTTCGCCAACGAGCACTATAAACGGCTCTTTCAGCTGCCCGAGAATGCGGTGGGTAGGAATGCGGCCGACGTGTACGTTGATCAGAGTGCCCGCACTCGACTGATAGCAGAGTTGAACAAGACAGGAGAGGTTCACGACCAGGAGGAAAAGGTCAAGCTGGCGAGCGGCGACGAGATATGGGTCATGATTTCCGGGAAACTTCTGGACTACGGTGGAGAGTCGGCGATTCTCGGCGGCCTGTACGACATTACCGCACGCAAGCTGGCCGAGGACGAGTTGCGCAAGAGCGAGGCACGCTTCAAGGATTTCACCGAGGCGACATCGGACTGGTATTGGGAGACCGACGACCAGCATCGCTTTACCGCTACATCGGCCGGCTCCCAGTCCTATACCGGGCCGAGCCTGCCGCCGGTGCTGGGCAAGACACGGTTCGACTATCGCCTGCCCGGCGATGACGATGGCGGCAAATGGGAAGCGCATGCGGAAGATCTCGAGGCGCGGCGGCCGTTCCGCAACTTCGTATTCAAGCGCCCCGCCTACGATGGCGACATGCGCCAGATCCGCATCAACGGCAAGCCCGTCTTCGACGATGACGGCAAGTTCGTCGGCTATCGCGGCACGGCCTCAGACATCACGGACCTGATGCGCCAGCAGGACGAGATGCGGCTGAGCGAGCAGCGCTTTCGCAATCTCGTCGAAGGCTCGATCCAGGGTATCGTCGTGCATCGCAACGACAAGGTGCTGCTGGCCAACCAGGCCATGGCCGACATGCTGGGCTATGACGGCACCGCACCGATCTATGCGCTGGATACCATCGACACCTATGTGCATCCGGACGGCGTCGCGCGCGCGCGCGACTATCGGACCAGACGGGCGCGAGGCGAGGACGCGCCGCGGGACTACGAGATACGCATCCTGCGCCGCGATGGCTCGATCCGCTGGGTCGAGTGCCGGGCCATGGTGGTGGATTGGGAGGACGAGCCGGCCATCCAGGCGATCTTCTCCGACATCAGCGAGCGCAAGCGCGCCGAGGACGCGCTGCGGGAGCTCAATCAGCAGCTCGAAGCCAGGGTGGCCGAGCGTACGCTGGCGCTGCAGCAGGGAGAGGAGCGCCTGCGCATTATCATGGATGGCGCGGTCGATGGCATCATCGTGATCAACCAGGACGGAATCATCGAGTCCTTCAGCCGCAGCGCCGGCGACATGTTCGGCTACGACGCCAGGGAGATGATCGGCAAGAATATCGCGATGTTGATGCCGGGCCCCTATAGCGAGCGGCACGACGGTTATATCCGCAATTACCTGCTGACCGGATTGGCCCGGGCCATCGGCATCGAGCGCGAGGTCAGGGGGCGGCGCAGGGACGGCTCGACCTTCCCCATGGAGATCGCTGTCAGCGAGGTCGGCCTGGACGGCGATCGCCTGTTCACCGGCCTGGTGCGCGACATCACCGAAAGGAAACGGGTGGAACAGGAGCTTGTCGCGGCCTGGAAGGCCGCCGACGCGGCAAACCAGGCCAAGAGCGAATTCCTGTCCTCGATGAGCCACGAGCTGCGCACGCCGCTCAACGCGATCCTCGGCTTTGCCCAGATGCAGAGGGACTATCCCGACCAGCCTCTCAGCGACGAGCAGCGGGCCAGCATCGAGCACATCGTCGAGGGCGGCCAACACCTGCTATCCCTGATCAACGACGTGCTCGATCTTTCGAAGATAG
>CAZVDW010000503.1:0-6661 GCA_964625645.1 uncultured Rhodospirillaceae bacterium | reverse complement strand
GGATATCGCCGAGATTGACGCCGATGCGAAAATGCATGCGTCGGTCTTCCGCTAGCTCTTCGTTGCACCGGGCCAGCTCGCCTTGCGCGTCTAACGCTGCTTTGACCGCTCCCGCAGCGCTGGTGAACACGGCAAGGACGCTGTCGCCGGCCATATCCACCACGCGCCCGCCATTGGCTTCGATATGGCTGCGGAATACAGTGCGATATTCGGTGATGGTGGCGATGGTGGCGGGCTCGTCTTCGGCCATCAGCCGCGTGTAACCCGCGACGTCGGCCGCCAATATCGCCGCCAGCTTTTGCTCGATCCCCGGCTCAGCCAACTGAGCCTCCCACGCGATGACTACGTTCGGCCCCGAAGCCCGGCAACCCTACGCGCCTACCTATGGCTCCTCAAGCAGAACCGGCGAATAGCGCGTCGCACGCACATTAAGGGTGGCGGCCCGAGAGAGTGCCTACTGCCCCGCCCAATCCGGCAGCAAGCCCAGCCCGCCACCAACAATGGTGCTTTCTCCGCCCCTCCGCGTGGGAAATCGTGAGGAGGACGCGGAGCGGCTGTGTTTGTCGTGCCACCCCGCCGTGATCGCGGCACAGAAAAGCCCCCGGCGAGGCACCCGCCGGGGGCTTTCGCTTGCGCTGCCGGCAGCGCTATTCGCGGCCGCCGAACAGGTGCAGCAGGAACATGAACATGTTGATGAAGTCGAGATAGAGCGTCAGCGCGCCCATGATGGCGCTCTTTTCCATCACGGCGGTATCGCCGCTCTGCGCCGCATAGACCAGCTTAAGCTTCTGGGTGTCCCAGGCGGTGAGGCCGGCGAAGATCAGCACGCCGAGCACCGAGATGGCGAACTGCAACGCACTCGATTGCAGGAAGATATTCACCACCATGGCGATGATGATGCCGATCAGGCCCATCACCATGAACGAGCCCATGCCGCTTAAGTTTCGCTTGGTAGTATAGCCGTAGAGGCTGAGGCCGGCGAAAGCGGCGGCGGTGATGAAGAACACGCGGGCGATGCTGGTGCCCGTATAGACCAGGGAGATCCAGGACAACGACAGCCCCATGACCGCCGCGAAGACCCAGAACAGGGCTTGCGCCGCGGGCACGCTGAGCTTCTGGATGCCAAAGCTGAGAACCAGCACGAAAGCCAGCGGCGCCAGCATCACCACCCAGTGCAGCGGCGTGCCGTAAATGGCCTGCATCATGCCTTCGGACGAGGCGGTGAACAGCGCCACGGCGCCGGTCACGCCCAGCCCCAGGCACATGTAGCTGTAGACCTTGAGCATGAAGGCCCGCAGGCCCTCGTCCACCATTGCGGCATCCGCGCCACGGGCATGCTCGATCACGGTTCTGCGGTCGAACGCCATTTCGTTCCCCTCACGTTCCAAAATTCCAACTCGAAGACACATATGGGCGCAACCACGCCCGCCTTCAACTGCCTATCTTAACAGCTTGCGCCATCAACCGCCACGCAACAGCGGCGCCGCCTTTTGCGCCAGCGCCCGCCAGGTGCCGGCGAAACCCACGGCGGCCGTGATCGCCATGCCGCCGAGCACCGTGATGAGCGCGCGTGAGGTGGAAAAGGCCCAGTCCATGTGCATGATCTGGCTGACGAAGGCCCAGGAGGCGATGCCGCCGACGACAACCGCGACAGTGCCCGCGGCGCAGCCGATAAGGGCGAATTCCAGCGCATGGGCGCGCAGCAGATCGCCGCGCCGGGCCCCGAGCACCTTGAGGATGGCGGCATCGCGGAGACGTTCGCGCCGGCCCGCCGCGACCACCCCGGCCAGCACCAGGATGCCCGCGAGCAGGGTCAGGCCCGCCGTGGCGCGCAAGGTGCCCAGCACCGCCGTGAGCACGCCCTTGGCGGTTTCCAGCACCTCGCGCACGGCGACCGCCGAGACATTGGGAAAATCCTTGCCGATGGCGCGCACCACCGCGTCCTCGGCGTGCCGTGCGGCTTGCGCCGTGCCGATATAGGCATAGGGCGCGCCGTCGAACACGCCGGGCGAGAAGATCACCACGAAGTTGAGGGTCACGGCGCTCCAATCGACGTTGCGGAAATTGGCGATCTCGGCCTCGATGCGCTTGCCCAGCACCGTGAAGGCGACCGTGTCGCCGACCGCGAAGCCCGCCGCCATGGCGCTGCCGGCAGCGAGCGAGACCAGCGGCGGGCCGCCATAGCCCGAGACCCACCAGTCCCCGTCAGCCAGCGGCACGCCGGGTTGGGGGGTGTCGCGAAAGGTCATGCCGAGATCGTTGCGCACCAGCCAGCGGCTGCCCGGCGGCATGTCGAGCTCAGCCACCGGGGTGCCGTTGAGCGCGGTGATGCGCCCGCGCAGCATGGGCGCCAGGGTCGGCGGCTCGGCGCCGGGCACCGCCGCCACCGTGGCGGCCAGGGCGGCGGCCTGGTGGCGCTGGATGTCGATGAAGAAGAAGGCCGGCGACTCGAGCGCCAGGCGGCCGGCGATCTCGGCCCGGAAGGAATCCTCGACGGCGCCGATGCCAAGCAGCACCGACAACCCCATGCCGAGCGCCAGCACCATGCGCCGCGTCGGCCCGGCCGGGGCGGCGACAGCCGACAGCGCCAGCCTGGCGATGCCGCGTGCCTTGGGCGCCGCCAGCCGTGCCAGCCACGCCGTCAGGCGCGCCGCCAGCGACAGCAGCAGGATGGCGATCAGCGCCGCGGCGACGAACCACCAGCCGATGCCGTAAGCCGGCGCGGTGGCGGCCGTGACCATGATCAGCGCGAGTGCGGCCAAGGCAACAAGAGCCATGGCGCGGCGCGGCGGCGGCACGGCGGCGGCAAGCGGGCGATAGAGCCGCGCCGCGGGCTGGGCGCTGATCGAGGCCAAGGGCCATAACGTCACCAGCAAGGCGACCAGCGTGCCGAACAGCGCCGCCAGCAACAAGGGCAGCGGCGCCAGGCCGGAGCGCAAGGTTAGGTCAAGGTTCTCGCCCACCAGCGGCGCCAGCGCGAAGGGCGCGGCGGCGCCGAGTGCCAGGCCGCTGGCGATGCCGACGGTCACCACCAGCGCCACCTGCAGGGCATAGACGCGCATCACCAGGGACGGCGTCGCGCCGAGACCTTTTAGCGTGGCAACCGTCGTGATTCGGGTCTGCAAGTGGCTGGCGACGGCGCTGGCCACGCCGATGCCGCCGACCAGCAGGGCGGTGAGGCCGATCAGCCCCAGATACATGCCCAGGCGCTCGACGAAGCGGCGCAGGCCGGGCTGGGCGGCGCTGGCATCGCGCAGGCGCCAGGCGGTCTCGGGGAAAGCGGCGTCGAGCGCCTCGAGGGTCACCTTGGCATCGCTGCCGGGCAACAGCAGCGCCTTGAGGTGGTAGCGGATCAGGCTGCCGGTCCGCACCAGGCCCGTGGCGGGCAGCGTCGCCCTGGCCACCATCAGGCGCGGGCCGAGGCTGAACACCGAGGCCAGGCGGTCGGGCTCACGCACGATCACCGCCCGCAGCACCACCTCGCGCTCGCCGAGCCTGAGCCGATCGCCAACACTCACGCCGAGCCGCGCCAGCAGCGCCGCTTCGGCCACCGCACCGCCATCGGCCAGGGCCGCGGCCAACGGCAGTGGCGGCTGCAGTATCACTTGCCCGAGCAACGGATAGGCGTCGTCCACGGCCTTGAGCTCGACCAGCGCCCGGCTGTCACCGCCCGACACCATGGCCCGCATGCGCAGCGTATCGCTCAAGGCCCCGGCACGCGCGGCGACCCAGGCCCGCGCTTCCGCGCTCAGCGGCTGGTGGCTGCGGCGAATGTCGATATCGCCGCCGAGCAGCAGCCGGGCATCGGCGCGCAAGGCGCCGCGCACGCTTTCGCTCAGCGAGCCGATGCCGGCGATCGCCGCCACGCCGAGGCCGAGACAGGCGAGCAACACCGGCAGGTCGCGCCGCGCCAGGGTCCAGGCGAGCGCCCAGACGCTCATGCCAGACGGCCGTCCACCAGGCGCAGCACGCGATCGCAGCGCGCCGCCAGCTCGCCGTCATGGCTGACCAGCACCAGGGTGGTGCCGGCTTGCGCATGGGCCGCGAACATCAGCTCGATGACCTCGTGGCCGGTGGCCTGGTCGAGATTGCCCGTGGGCTCGTCCGCCAGCACCAGGTCGGGATCGTTGGCGAAAGCGCGAGCGATGGCGACGCGCTGCTGCTCGCCACCGGAGAGCTGCGCCGGCAGATGCGCCAGGCGCTCGGCCAGGCCGACCGCGGCCAGACGCCGGCGCGCCAGCGCGGCACTGTCGGCCCGCCCCGCCAGCTCCAGGGGCACGGCAACGTTTTCCAGCGCGGTCATGGTCGGGATGAGATGGAAGGCCTGGAAGACGATGCCGATATGGTCGCGGCGGAAGCGTGCCAGCGCGTCCTCGTCCATGGCGCCGAGGTCGCGCCCGTCGATGCTCACACGCCCGCTGGCGGGCCGCTCCAGCCCCGCCATGGCGGCGAGCAGGGTCGATTTGCCCGAGCCCGACGGCCCGACCACGCCAACGGTCTCGCCGCGCCCCACGCAAAGCGAGACGCCGCGCAGAATGTCGACCATGCCGGCGGCACTGGCCAGCGAGAGATGGATATCGTCGAGAACAACCATGGCCGCGCAGCATAGCGACAAATAGGGCATTCGTGAGGCGCAAGGCGAATTGATAGTGGCGTGTCTAACTGGATCCGGCCATTCGGTTCCGCTCACCAATTTCCCTCACCAATTTCCGAGCCTTTCGCGCAGGCGGACCGCGGCTCGGCGCCGGCTGTCGTTCTCACGCGGAGGCGCGGAGACGCGGAGACGCGGAGCCGCGGAGGGGCCGAGCGCTGCGGCACAGGCCGTCGGCCGGTGGGCGCCGTCGGCGATGCCACAGCCATAGCCTCCGCGTCCTCCGCGGCTCCGCGTGCCACAATCTTTCGTCTATAAGGGGACAGGCTCGGCCGAGCTGGAGCTATTCCTGGCGCCCTACCGCCGCGGCTGCCGCGGCAACACCTTCGGGCAAAGTGACGTCGAAGCCGATGGTGACGAAGGAGAAGCCTTGCGCCAGGCGCTGGGCCACGGTCTCGGCGTTGGTGGTGATGCCGATCGGCACGCCCGCCGCCTGCGCCGCGGCCGCGGCACGTTGTATTTCCGCTTCCACCTCGGGCACGCCGCTCTGGCCGAGATAGCCCATGTCGGCATGCAGATCGGCGGGGCCGAGAAACAGCGCGCCGACGCCCGGCACGGCCGCGATCTCGGCCAGGGCGTCGATGGCGCGCGTGGTCTCGATCTGCGCCACCAGCAACAGCTCGCCAGCGGGCAGCAGGGGCCAGAGGTCGGCGCGGCGCGCATAGTCGGCGCCCGACAGGCCCCAGGCTATGGAGGCGAGCAGCGGTCCGTAGCCGCGCACGCCGCGGGGCTCCTGGGCCGGCGAATCGTGCCTCGGCGGATAGCGCATGGCGATGGCGATATCGCGGGCCTGCTCGGCCGTGTTGACATGCGGCACCATGACCCCGAAGGCGCCGGCATCGAGCGCCTGTTTGATCATCCACTGGTTGACGTGAATCTCGCGGCCGTTCGCGGGCACGCGGACTATCGGCGCTGCGGCGAAGCCGCCGTCGGCACCGCGCATGTTGAGGATGAACTGCACCAGCGCCTCGCCGTTCCAGGGCCGGTGCTCCATGTCGATGAGCACGAAATCGAGACCGGAATTTCCCAGCACGCGGGCATTGAGGACATCGCGCTCGAAGGCGAAGACGCCCAGCGCCGGCTCGCCCGCCGCCAGCCTGGCGATGGCCGGATTGAGCCGGCTCTCGGCCAGGACATTGCCGGCGACGACGATGATGGCGGCCAGCAGCGCCACGCTCAGCCCGATGATCCGTCCCTGTCTCATTGCCTCTCCCTTCGCGCCAACCAGTCAAGCACCATGGGTGCCATGCGCTCGGCCATTTCATCTGTACCGGCCGCGTTCGGGTGCATGCCGTCCTCCTGCAACATCTCCTGCCGTGCCGCGACGCCATCGAGGAAGAAAGCATAGAGCGGCACCCCGAAGCGTTCGGCGAGGCGGGGGAAGACGGCGTTGAACTCGGCCGTGTAGTCGCGGCCCATGTTGGGCGGCGCCAGCATGCCGGCGAGCAGAGCGGGGATGCCGTCATTCGCCAGGCGCTGGAGGATGGCGGCGAGGTTGGCCTCCATCACCGCGGGCTCGATACCGCGCAGCCCGTCATTGGCGCCGAGCGCGACTATAACGTGGCTGGGACGGTCGCCGAGCACCCAGTCGAGGCGCGCTAGGCCGCCCGCCGAGGTATCGCCCGAGACACCGGCATCGAGCACCTCCACGCTCTCCAGCCGCGCCGCGAGACGGGAGGGGAAGGCCTCTTCCAGCGCCAGGCCATAGCCCGCCGTCAGGCTGTCGCCGAGCACGGCGATGCGTTCGCCCGCGGCCGCGGCGGGCAGGGCGGCCAGACACCACAGGGCCATGATGGCCGCCTCGATGCTCGGTCTGTGGCTATGGGTCGCTATCATGGTGGCTCATTTTGCGCGGCCTCGCCGCCTAGGTCCAGCCGGAGGACACTATGGCGCGCTGTTCGCTGCCAGTCGAAAGTGTGGTATCCTCTTCAAGCGAGTCGAGCGGCGATCAGGACATAATAAGGGGTAACGTCCGGTGCCGGGTGATGGGGGCGTGGCTAATCGTCTGAT
>CAZVDW010000502.1:0-2539 GCA_964625645.1 uncultured Rhodospirillaceae bacterium | reverse complement strand
GTCATCTTCCAGATGTTCAATCTGCTGCCCTATGCCAGCGCCATGGACAATGTCCTATTGGCACTGGCTTTCGCGCCTCGCCGGCGCGCCCGCGTCGCGGCTGGCGGAGATGTTTCCGACCAGGCTCGGGCACTTCTTTCGACACTCGGGATTCCCGCCGGCGCCGCTGCCGGTGCCCTCAGCGTCGGCCAACAGCAGCGGGTGGCGGTGGCCAGGGCTTTGATAGGTGCGCCAGAACTCATCGTTGCCGACGAGCCAACTTCCGCGCTCGATGCCGAAGCCCAGGAAGCCTTTCTCGACCTTCTCTTCGATCAGGCCGGCGAGGTCGGCAGTACGCTTGTCATGGTAAGCCACGACCGCCGTCTGTCCGGGCGTTTCGATCGCGTGTTGGACCTCGCCGAAATCGCCACCGCCCGACGCGACGAGGACGCGCCATGATCGTCCGACTCGCCGTATTGTCCCTCCGCAACCGCATCGGCACGGCCCTGCTCACGGTGGTCGCGATCGCAATTTCCGTGGCGCTCTTTCTGGGGGTGGAGAAGGTGCGTAATGGAGCGCGTGCCAGCTTCTCGGATACCATCTCGGGTACCGATCTGATCGTCGGGGCCCGAAGCGGCAGCGTGCAGCTGTTGCTCTATTCCGTGTTCCGTATTGGCAATGCCACGAACAATGTCAGCTGGCAGTCGTATACCGAGATCGCGGCACGCGACGATGTCGCCTGGGCAGTTCCTCTGTCGCTCGGCGACAGCCATCGCGGATTCAGGGTCCTTGGCACCACGGCAGCATATTTCCACCACTATCGGTTCCGTAAGGACCGGGAGCTTGAATTTGTCGATGGCACTGTGTTCGACGATTTATTCGATGCGGTGATCGGTGCCGATGTCGCAAAGGCGCTGGGTTACCGGGTCGGCGACCCTATCGTTGTCGCCCATGGGCTGGGTTCGGTCTCATTCTCCGAGCATGACGACAAGCCATTCCGTGTAGCCGGCATCCTAGCCAAGACTGGGACCCCGGTTGATCGCACCGTGCATGTCGGACTGGAAGCGATCGAAGCGATTCATGTGGACTGGCAGACCGGCGCACGCACACCGGGAGCCGGCGTGAACGCCGAAGCCATGCGTAGGATGGACCTGCAGCCAAAAGCGATCACGGCGGCCTTGATCGGTGTGAAATCAAAGATCGCTACCTTCCGCCTCCAACGCTGGATAAATGAATACCCGAACGAAGCCTTGCTGGCGGTGATGCCCGGTGTCGCCCTGCAGGAGCTTTGGGGGCTTATCGGCACTGCGGAATCGGCCCTAACGGCCGTTTCGGCAATGGTCGTCGCAACCGCTTTGCTTGGTATGGTAACGATGACCCTTTCGAGTCTCAGCCAACGGCGGCGCGAGATGGCTATCCTGCGCTCGGTTGGGGCTCGGCCCCTGACGATCGCCGGCCTGCTCATGGTGGAGGCGGCCATCCTGGCGGGCGCCGGCGTGGCTTTCGGAGTGGCACTGCTCTACGCGGCGCTAGCGGTGACGCGCACCTACATCGACGCGCGCTATGGCCTTTACATCGAGATTGGCGGACTGGCCTCGCGCGAATGGATTATTCTGGGTGCAATTGTCTGCACTGCCTTCGTCGTAGGCGTGATTCCCGCCATACGCGCCTATCGCATGTCGCTCGCCGATGGCATGAGCGTCAGATCATGAGGAGTACCCTGAAATGCTGAACACTCTCAACACGAAGCTGCTGTGCGCCGTCGCGATGCTGATCGGTCTCAGTGGGGCTGTTTCGGCAGATGCGCCCATCGACATCCTTTGGGAGGACCTCGTGCCCGCAAGGCCCCAAGACGATTCCACAATGATGGAGATGCTCGGCATCGTCGAACATGGCGAAGCCGTGCCCGAGGGCGCCGGAGACCGGGCGCAATCGGAAGTGGTCACGACTTTCTCCGGCAAGACAGTTCGCTTGCCGGGCTACCTTGTTCCGCTCGACCTTGTGGCGGAAGGCGGCACTGAGTTTCTGCTTGTCCCATATTTCGGCGCCTGCATTCATGTTCCGCCGCCACCGCCCAACCAGGTCGTACACGTCACGACCGAAACGGCCTATGCGATGCAATCCTTGTTCGAACCGGTCTATGTCACCGGCGTATTCGAAGTCACCCAACGAACCACCGAATTGGCCGATGTCGCCTATGCTCTGGTAGCCGAGGACATCGAGGCCTACAGTGTTGAATAGGCTTGGTCCTGTTCCGTGACAAGTGTATCGAAACTCTCCGGCTTGCCGTAGCCGCACCCGCATGCGGGTTCATGGCTGACGACGCTATATGACCCGTCGCCGTATCATTTCGTCGCCATCCGGATGATCGGACATGGACCATTTCAATGGGGAGGATCGCTCCCACTCGGGCCTTCGATAAGCACGCGTACGCCAATGACCGGCACCGCTTGGTCCGTCACGAGCGACGGTCCCGGTCTCGGAAGCCGCTCAGCCTGCTAGTGCGATCGTCTATGATGCGTCATCAAAGGGCTCGACTGCGGCCCCTTCGATTTCATAG
>CAZVDW010000501.1:0-5313 GCA_964625645.1 uncultured Rhodospirillaceae bacterium | reverse complement strand
TTGACGATGCGCCCGAAGCCACGCTCGATCATCGGATCGACGGTCGCCTTGATCAGCTCGATGGGTGTGAGCATGTTGGCGGTCAAGCCATCGATCCAGTCCTCGCGACTCCATTTGCGGAAATCGCCGGGTGGCGGCCCGCCGGCATTGTTGATCAGAATGTCGGGCTCGGGGCAGGCCGCAAGCAAGGCTTCGCGCCCGGCCTCGGTGGTCACGTCGGCGGCCACCGCCGTTACCTCGCTGCCGGTTTCCTCGCGAATGGCGGCCGCCGTGGCATCCAGGACCGCCTGGTCGCGGCCGTTGATCGTGACCGCGACACCCTCGCCTGCCAGCGACGTGGCGCAGGCCCGGCCAAGGCCTCGGCTCGAGGCGCAAACAATGGCCTTGCGGCCGGCGATTCCCAGATCCATCCGTTGTCTCCCTTAGACTTCGATGTCGCGTTCTATCGTTGCAATACGTCCCGCGCCAGCGGGATGGTGATGCGCCTGTGTCCGGCCAGCGCTGCTTCGTCGAGCGCCTGAACGAGATCGCGTGCCGTCGCGAAAGAGCGCTCAATCCGCGCCATGAGGTAGGCGATCACGTCCTCTTCCACATAGAGCTGACGGTCGCCGAACTGTTTGATCAACACTGCCGCCAACAGTCGGTCATCGGGTGGCTGCAGGCCGACCGCCGGCAGGGCGCAGAGACGGGAGGCGAGGTCCGCAAGACAGACTTGCCAGCGTGCCGGCGGCTCCCGTGCCGCCAATAGCAGACCGCCGCCACGCTCGGCAACGATGTTGTAGAGGTGCAACAAGGTCGTCTCGTCCGCAGCCTCACCCGCGGCGCCGCATTCCACGGCCGCGGCGTCCGCGGCGCCCAGCAAGCAGGTCGGGTCGAGACCAGGGCCCAGGTCCGCGGCGCTTAGCATGGTCGCTTGCGTTCGGGTGTGCCAAACGCTCGACAAATGGCTCTTGCCGCAGCCGGCCGGCCCGTGAATGGCGAGGCCGGGCGCATCCCAGCTCGGCCAGCGATCGACCCAGGCCACGGCTTCCGCGTTGCTCGGAGCCACCAGGAAGTCGTCGGCGCCAAGCGCCGGGCGGTGCCCCAGGTCGAGGGCGAGTTGTGTTGTCGGCTCGGCGTTCATGGCGCGCCGCCGCCGTATAGCGGGCTCTCCAGGTAGCGGGCGAGGGCGAAACGAACCAGCACGCCGATGACCGCCGCCACCGGAACGGCCAGCAATACGCCGACAAAGCCGAACAGCGAGCCGCCGGCAAGCAGGGCGAACATCACCCACACGGCGTGTAGCCCGACCCGGTCGCCGACCAGCTTCGGCGTGAGAATGTTACTCTCGATCAACTGGCCGACCAGAAACACCACGAGCACGGCAACCAATTCTCCGGAAGGACCGAATTGCAGATAGCCGAAGCCCAGGCTCAACAGCAGCCCGACGGCCGCGCCGACAAAGGGAATGATCGCGATGACGCCGACGATCAAGCCCACAACGAGGCCGTAATTCAAGCCGATGATCTCCAGGGCCACGGCATAGCTGGTGCCGAGCGTGATGCAGACGATGGCCTGGCCGCGCACGAAGCCGGCAAGCGTGCGATCGATCTCTCGCATCTGCTGGTGAACGGTGCTCTTGTGGCGGCGCGGCAGATAACCGTCGACCTTGGCGACCAATCGATCCCAATCGCGCAGCAGGTACCAGGCGACGACCGGCGTGATGATCACCAGGCCGAACAGGTTGAGCAGGGCCAGTCCGGAGACGAAGAGCTTGCGCAAAGCCTCTAGCGACCAGGCGGCAAGGGTGCCCGCGACATTGCGGAAGGCGGCGCGGGCATCTTCCATCTGCCGTTCGTCGATCTCGGATGACGCCTGCTCGATCAAGCCCGTGATGCGCTCGGTCAGCACTTGGACCATGCCCGGCAGTTCCTGCAGCAGGTTGGTCACCTGGGCCTGCAAGAGCGGCGTAATCAGGACCAGCACGATCGTCAGCAGCACGAAGAACAAGACCGTCACGATGGTCGTGGCCAGGGCCCGCGACAGCTTTCGCGCTTCGAGGCGGTCGGTCACCGGATCGAGGAAATAGGCGATCGCCAAGCCGGCAACGAAGGGCAGCAGTATCTCTCGCAGCAAGACGAGCAGCAGCACGAAGACAAGAAACGCCCCCAGCCAATACAGGCTTTGTCGCGCCGGGCTCACGGGCGCCACCGCCGGTCTCTGCTATGCCTGTGGCCTGTCACTCGAAGAGCAAGTCCTCTTCCGGGTCCGTCTCGGGCAGCGCTTCGGGGCGGGCAATGGCCGCGGGCGGGGCGGCATCCTCCGGCGTCTCCTCGACCGCTTCCGGCAGTGCCGCGGCAACGCCCTTGGCCTCGATGCGCCATTGATCGCCACCCTCGTCGATCAGCGACAGGCCGCGCCCGTCCAAGGCATCGCTCAAGGCTCCCAGCGCGCCGTAGTAGCGCAGCGTCAAATGCGCTTCGCTTCGGCTCAGGGAAACCACTTGCGTTCCGGCCAGCTGCGGCATGCCATCGAAGCGCCGGCGAATGCTGAGCCAACTGTCCAACCCGCTGAGCGCGGCATTGACGTCGAGTGTCGAGACGGAGCTGAAGTCGACCAGGTTGGCGAGCTTCCAATCGCTCTCCAGGGCCTCGGCCATGGTCAGCGCGGCTTGTCGCAGTGTCGCGGCATCGTTGGCGCCGGCCGGCAGGCGGCGGCTGAAGACGATGCTGGAGTCATCTCCGACATGGCGGGTCGCCGTCACGCTGACACCACCGCCGGTCTCGAGCCGCGCCAGAGCAACCAGGGTTTCCGGGGCATTGTAGCGCGCCGCGATAGCCGACAAGGCCTCCGGATCGCCGTCGCGAGCCTGCTCGGCGGATATGGCGGTCAGATCCTCAAGCTCGCCATAGGGCAATGCGAGATTGACCAGGTGATGCCGCCAGCCGATCCCGCGCCAGGCGTCACGCCACAGGTTGGGCTCTTCCCAGAGCCGCAATTCGCCGCCCCGCTCCAGCAGCGGAACGACGAGGCGCGGCAGGCTTTCGGTCTCCGCGAAGGCTATGCGCGCAGAGCGCAGGACATCGCGAATTCCGTCCGGGTCGAAGTGGACGGTAAGCTGGGCGATGTAGCGCTGTGCGGAGCGGCGCTCGCGCGCCACCTCGTAGCTGCGCACCAGGCGCTCCACATCGCCGGCTTCGATGGCCGGCAAGCGGCTGTGATCGCTTTCCCGGGTCAGCTTGCGGTAGAGGCGGCCGAGGGCCAGGCGTTGGCCGCTGGCCAGGGCGCTCGCTTGCGCCTGCTGCGCGCTTGCGCCCCTGGCATCGACATTGACGCCGCCAACGGTGAAGGGGCCGGCCAGGGCGGCGAGCGGCAGCCCTGCCCACAGGGCAACGGCGATCGCCAAGCACAAGGAAATGCCCTTTGCGCCCATTGCAAAGCGTCTCTTTACCAGTGATAACACCCGGCGCGCCGCCATTTCAGCCTCGGAACAGTCCTGGAACCAGATACCGGGCATCATAACATGAGCGATACCCCCGACCAGCCTTACCGCTATCGCGACGCCGGCGTCGATATCGATGCCGGCGCGGTGCTGGTCGAGCGCATCAAGCCGCTGGCCAAAAGCACGGCGCGGCGCGGCGGCGTGGGCTCGCTGGGCGGTTTCGGCGCCATCTTCGACCTTGCTGCCTGCGGCTATCGCGACCCGCTGCTGCTGGCGGCGACGGACGGGGTGGGCACCAAGCTGCTCGTGGCCAATGCCGTGGGGCGGCACGACACGGTCGGCATCGATCTCGTCGCCATGTGCGTGAACGACCTCGTCGTGCAAGGCGCGGAGCCCTTGTTTTTTCTCGACTATTTCGCGACAGGCGCGCTCGATGTCGAGGCTGCGGCGGATGTGGTGTCGGGCATCGCCGAAGGCTGCCGGCAGGCGGGCTGCGCCCTGATCGGCGGCGAGACGGCCGAGTTGCCGGGGCTCTACAAGCCGGGCGATTACGATCTTGCGGGCTTTGCCGTCGGGGCCGTGGAGCGCGATGGCCTGGTGACGGGCGATACCGTGACGCCCGGCGACGTGATTCTCGGGCTGGCGTCGAGCGGTCTGCATTCGAACGGCTATTCGCTGGTACGCCGGGTCGTTGCGGGAGAGGGCTTGGATTACGCCGCGCCGGCGCCGTTCGATGCCGCTACCAGCCTTGGCGAGGCCTTGCTCGAACCGACGAGGATTTACGTCAAGAGCCTGCTTGCGGCTATTCCACACGGCATCAAGGCGCTCGCCCATATCACTGGCGGCGGCCTACCCGAGAATTTGCCGCGCGTGCTGCCGGATGGCACCGCTGCGGCTATCGATGCGGATTGGGATTTGCCTCCGGTCTTCGATTGGCTGAACCACAAAGCCGGCGTCGAGGGTTATGAGATGCTGCGCACTTTCAACTGCGGCGTCGGCATGGCTGTCGTTGTGACCGAGGCGGACGCCGGTGCTGTGATGGATAGCCTTCGTTTGTCGGGCGAGGCCGTCTTTCCCATCGGCAATATTCAGGCCGGGGATAGGGGTGTGGCGATACACCGCGGCAAGAATTGGGCGTCATGAGCGAATTGCGCCTTGCCATCCTCATCTCCGGTCGCGGCAGCAATATGGAAGCCCTGGTCGAGGCTTGTGCGCAGCCCGGCTATCCGGCAAGCGTCGCCACGGTCATTTCGAACCGGCCCGATGCCGCCGGCCTGGCAACGGCCGCCCGCCACGGCATCGCCACGGCCGTGGTCGATCACAAGCAATTCGGGGATCGCGAGACTTTCGAGCTGGCGCTGGACGCTGCTATCGAGGAGTCCGGCGCCGACCTGGTTTGTCTCGCCGGCTTCATGCGACTGCTCGGGGCAGGGTTCGTCGAGCGCCGGCACAACCGGCTGGTCAACATCCATCCCTCCTTGCTGCCCGCCTATCCGGGGCTCGATACGCACCAGCGCGTGCTGGCGGACGGCGCGCGTTTTGCCGGCTGCACCGTGCATTTCGTGCGTGCCGCGATGGATGCGGGGCCGATCATCGTGCAGGCGGCGGTGCCGGTAGCGGCGGACGATACGCCCGATAGCCTGGCGCGACGCGTGCTCGAGCAGGAGCACCGCGTCTATCCCCTGGCCGTGCGCTGGATCGCCGAGCGCAGGGTATCGCTACAAGACGAACGGGTGACGGTCGCCAAGGCAGGACTCCCTGCGCAGGCAGTGATCAATCCACCTGCCGACTGATCCCACAACAGACAAGGAAACTGCCATGGCGACCGAAATCAACCCGATGCAGATTCAGTCCGCGCTGATCACAATTGTTTTGCAGCTCCTGCTCAAGCT
>CAZVDW010000500.1:0-6235 GCA_964625645.1 uncultured Rhodospirillaceae bacterium | reverse complement strand
CGGCAAGACCGAGGTGGCGCGCCAGCTCGCCATGATCATGGGTATCGAGCTGACCCGCTTCGACATGTCGGAATATATGGAGCGCCACACGGTCTCGCGGCTGATCGGCGCGCCGCCCGGCTATGTCGGCTTCGACCAGGGCGGCCTGCTGACCGATGCCATCGACCAGCACCCGCACGCCGTCCTGCTGCTCGACGAGATCGAGAAGGCGCATCCCGATCTGTTCAATATCCTGCTGCAGATCATGGATCACGGCAAGCTCACCGACCACAACGGCAAGCATGTGGATTTCCGCAACGTCATCCTCATCATGACCACCAATGCGGGCGCCGTGGATCTCGCCAAGCCGGCCATCGGCTTCGGCCGCGAGTCACGCGAGGGCGACGACGAAGAGGCGATCAACCGCATGTTCTCGCCCGAGTTCCGCAATCGCCTCGATGCGGTCATCGGCTTCGCCAATCTCAGCCCCGAGGTCGTCCATCGCGTGGTCGACAAGTTCACGGTTCAGCTCGAGGTCCAGCTCGCCGATCGCGATGTCACCATCGAGCTCTCCGACGAGGCGCGCGAATGGCTGGCCAAGAAGGGCTATGACAGGCTTTACGGCGCCCGGCCCTTGGCGCGCGTCATCCAGGAGCATGTCAAGAAGCCGCTGGCCGACAAATTGCTGTTCGGCGAACTGGTCGATGGCGGCCACGTCAAGGTCGCCGTGGACGAAGGCAAGCTGACCTTCGACATCGACACCTCGGGCGTGGTCCGCAAGACCGATCCGGACGGCGAGGACGACGAGAAGGTCAGCGAGCCGGTCGACAGTTAGCGTGATGGCGGCCAGGCGGCTGGCTTTGGCGGTCGCTGTCCTGTGGCCGTTGCTGGCGGCAGCGGACGAGGCCGTCGTCGCGCTGCCTGCGCCTTCCCTTGACGGCGCCGTCTCCCTTGAAGAGGCCCTTGCTGCCAGGCGCTCGGAGCGCGCCTTTGCCTCGCAGTCCGTCGCCTTGGCTGATGCCGGCCAGATGCTATGGGCAGCGCAGGGCATAACCGACCCCCGCGGCTTCCGTACCGCACCCTCGGCCGGCGCGCTCTATCCGCTCACGGTCTGGCTCCTCAGCGGTGCCGTCGATAGCCTGGATGCCGGAGCCTACCGCTATCGGCCTGGCGGCCATGAATTGGCGCGAGGCGAGCCTGGCGACCTGCGTGGCGCCGTCTCGGAAGCGGCCTACGGGCAGGCCTGGATGGCCGCGGCGGCGGCGATCTTCGTCGTCACGGGACGCGAGTCGGTCACGCGTGCGAAGTATGGTCGCATGGCCCGCCGCTACATGATGATGGAAGCCGGGCATGTGGCGCAGAACCTGCTGCTGCAGGCCACGGCGCGCGGCCTGGCGGCAACGGTGGTCGGTGGCTTCGATGCCGGCGACATCGATGACCTGCTCGGCCTCGAGCGCGGCGAGGAGGCGCTGCTCCTGGTGGCGGCGGGCCGTCCTAGCGTGCCTTAGCCAAGGCTTCGAAATAGCTGATCACACCGTCGATCTCGCTGGGACTCAGCTCGAAGCGGGGCATGTTGGGGTGGCCGACGGCGATGCCTTCGGCGAGCGCCTCGGCCAGCACTTCCGGCGGCCAGCGTGTCGCGACCTCACGGAACGGCGGGGCCTCCGCGTTGGGGCTTCGGGCTTCGTCCGCCACGGCATGGCAGCGGGCGCACAGGCGCTCGACCAGGGCGCGCCCGGCATCGGGGCCGCTGGCCAGGGCGGGGGCGCTCAATAGCACCATCAGGGGCAGGGCGAGGCTGCGGGCAAGTCTCACGAAGGCATCTCCGGATAGCGGTTCATGCCCTATACGACATTCCGGGCGTGGTGGCCAACCGGGCAAGCCTGATTTGAGAATTTCCCCAAAAAATGGTATAAATATGCGTGAGGTTTTCAGCAAGAGAGGGGTAATGAAATACACGCCAAGATATCGTGCAACGACTTTGACCATGGGTATTTTAGAGGCTGTGGCGTATGTGATGATGGTTCTTGGTTTTTTTGTCGCCTGCGTCAGTTTCGTTACGGGTGGACTGATCTATCTTGCCGGCGGCGAGCTGACCGTCTGGGCACGTCTTGTGGCGGCCCTGCCGGGAATCGGCATAGTGATCGCCGGCCTGTCTTTTCTCATCTTCGTCCAGACCAGTCGTGCCACGGTGGATTGTGCCGAGCTTACCCGCGAGCTTTTGTTCCTGCTCAAGCAGGACGGCGATATGGACCCATCCCCGCGCCGCCGCCGCCGCATCCTGAGCGGCCTCGCCAAGGCCCTGCGGCAAGCTTAAAGGTCTACCTCGCAGCGGAATTCCTCGAACTTGCCGTTGGCGGCGCGCGGTATCTCGTCGCAATAGGTGATCGCAAGCGAGAATTCGTTGCCGAACTTGCCGGCGACCAGCTCGTGTATGCTCGCCTCCGCGTCATCGCCTAAGCTCCGCGGCATGACCAGGCGAAGCTCGAGGTCGAGGCGGGATATCTGGATGAACTGGAACTGGCGGATATCGCCAATCGCCATGAAGCTCTTGACCCAGTTCTCGGGAAAGATGCGATCGCCGTTGGGCAGAATGATCAGATTCCTCTGCCTGCCCATCACACGTTCCAGCACCGGCAGGCCACGGCCACAGGCGCAGGGCGCGCCAACGGTCGCGTAGTCGCCTATCTGATAGTGGATCAGTGGCGAGGCGTAATTGTTCAGCGCCGTAATGACCACGCGCCCGGTCTCGCCCGGTTGGTACGGCTGCCCGTCCTCGTCCAGCACCTCGACGAGCACGTTCTCCGCCTGCACATGCAACGCCGTGCTCTCGGGACACTGCAAGGCAATGGTGCCGATCTCCATGGCGCTGTAATTCTCGATCACCGCGATGCCCCATTCGCTTTCGATAATGGCGCGCACGTCCGGGTCCAGCGCTTCGCCGAACACGCGCCCCTGGCGCAGACGCTCGGGCTTGCTGCCCAGCTCGCGTGAGCGCTCGACCAGCGCAAACAGAGTGTAGGGGTGAGTTTGGACGTAGTGCGGGTTCTCGGCCAGCAAGGCATCGTAGATGTCCGCGATCGGCAAGGCGAGATCGATGCGCACCACCGGTCCGGTCTCCGGCAGTGGCGCCCAGCGGGCGCGGCGCGGCGCCTTGCCCGGCGCGTAAGCCGTGCGGATGTCGACGCTCTTGGCGCCAAAATCCCGGCCATGCCAAAGGTGACCGCGCATGGTCAGCGCCCGCATGAAGAGCGCCGTGATGTCGTTGCCGCGGACCTCGATCGGCCGGCCCGTCGAGCCCGACGAGCGCACGGCGTAGGCGCGGCCGTGGCCATGGGGCATGGTGCGCGAAAACAATTCGGCCCCGGCATCCTGAATATTGCTGCGGCTCATCAGCGGCATGGTGCGCAATGACTCCGCGGTCAGGGCAGCGCCCACCGGGGCCTTGGCAAGGCGCTGGCGATGAAAGGGAGCGTGGACCTTGGCATGACTGATCAAACTGCTCGCCTGACGCAATTGCGCCGCCAGGATTCGCGCCGCCGGCCAACGTTCGCTTTGCTGGAGCTGGAACTGCAGCGCCAGCGCCTGCGCGTCCATGGGCTGGGAGAGCTTTGGCCAGACGAGCGCGGGCGGTCGCGTGGCGAAGGCGCTGGTCGGCGGCTTTGCCGTGGGCTGCCCGCCGAGCGCGAGCTTGCCGCTAAGCCGCGGGGGCCGCGGCGGCTTGGCCATCGTCGCTTTCTCTCAGCCTGGCAAGAAAATCGATCAGTTGCGCCATCTGTGCCTTGGCTTCGGCGGCGCGCGCCACGGCATCGCGGTCGCGCCAGTCATAGAAGCCCTGGCCCGATGCGGCGCCGGTATCGCCGCCGGCGATCATCGCCTGGACCATCCGGTTGGGCTCGGCCGAATGATGCAGCGCCGGCACGATGCTTTGCTGGGCAAGGGCGTGGACGCCGAGGCCGCTGAGGTCCTTTTGCTCGATCAGCCCGGTGATGCACATGCGCGGCCCGAACAGGGTGCGGGCGAAGGCATCGACGTCCTCGACCGTCACGACACCTTCCTCGATCAGGTGATAGGCCTCGTGGAGGACCGCATGCTGCAGCCGGTTGATGAGAAATCCGATAACGGGCTTGCGCAGCATGATGACCTGCTTGCCGCTCCGCTCCAGCGCCGCCTGGGCGCGGCTCGCGATCTCGGGACGGGTTTCCTCCAGCATGGCGCATTCGACCATGGGCAGGGTGTCCGCCGGCTGCATGTAATGGATGGCCATGAAGCGGGCGCGGCAGCCCTCCGACAGCGGCGCGGCGATCGCCTCGATCGCCAGGCCGGAGGTATTGGTGCCGAGGATCGGACCCTCCCGCCCCGTGCCGTAGCAGGCTTCGAGCTGGCCGAACAGCGCGTGCTTGAGCGGGATCTCCTCGGGTACCGATTCGATGATCAGGTCCGGCGCCTCGGCCGGCGGCTCGCCGACCGCCGTCATGCCGTGGGGCAGGGCGCCATGGCGGGCCGGGTCGCGGCTCAGCACGATGGTCTCGAAGCCCGCGCGCGCGAAGGACAGCGCAATGCCCCGGCCCATGATGCCATAGCCGACGACCATCACGCGGCGGACGGAATCTTGATTCTCTTCGCTCATGCGACTCGCCTCTTTGCCTCACGTTTCGGCACAGTATGATCGATCCCAGGAGGGAAGCCATGGATGAATTCGTCCACCAGTCGCAGCCGGGCCGGGTGGTATTCGGCGCTGGTGCCTGGCGCTGCCTGCCCGAGGAGCTTGAGCGCTTCGCCGCGCGCCGCGTGCTCATCACGACGAGTGCCAGCAACCGCCCGCTTGCCGAGAGCCTGGCCGCGACGCTGGCTGGCGCCTGCATCGGAATAGTGGACGATGCGCGCCGGCATGTGCCGGTCGAACAGGCGGACAGCGCGCGCAAAGTGGCCCGCGAGGCCGACGCCGATGTCCTGGTCGCTGTCGGCGGCGGCACGCCCCTCGACCTTGCCAAGGCCGTGGTGCTGGAGACCGGTGCCACCATCGTTGCCGTGCCGACGACCTATTCCGGCTCCGAGATGACAGGCATATCCGGCATCACGCGCGATGGCGTCAAGCGCACCGAATCTTCGCCCGCGATGTTGCCGAAGCTGGTGATCTACGACCCGCAGCTCACAGTGGCCCTTCCCAAGGCGGCGACGGCGGGCACAGGCATGAATGCCGTTGCCCACGCGGTCGAGGCTACCTATGTCCGCGCCGCCAATCCGCTCTCGACCCTGCACGCTCTGGCGGGCGTGGCAGCGCTGGGGCAGGGATTGCCGGCGGCGATCGAAGCGCCGGACAGCCTGGAAGCGCGCTCCCGAGCGCTTTACGGCGCCTATCTCGCCGGGCTGGCGCTTGGTGCCACCGGTATTGCCTTGCATCACAAGCTCTGTCATGTGCTCGGCGGCAGCTACGGGCTTGGCCATGGCGAGGTCAATGCGGTGGTGCTGCCCCACGCCGCGGCCTTCAACGCGCCGGCGGCGCCGGCCGCCATGGCCGGCGTGGCGCGCGCCTTGGGGCTCGACGAGCCGGACCAGGGCAGGGCGGCCGCGGCTGTCGGCGGCTGTCTCTACGATTTCGCCCGCCGCATCGGCGCGCCCGCGAGCCTGCAGGCACTTGGCCTGGATCACGCCGTGCTCGACGGCGCAGCGGAAATTGCCATAGAAGTCATCGCGGAGAACCCGCGCCCGCTCAGTCTTGACTCCATTCGCGGCGTTCTCGAAAACGCCTGGCGCGGCGAGCGCCCCGCCTGACATGTCCATCGGAAAGGGAGACACGATGACCGACGATACCGCGACGCAAGCGCAGCTCGAGGCGCTGGCCAAGCTCGACACGCCCACTGTCTGCAATGCCATCGAGCTGGTCGAGGACGGCCGCCGCGCTTTCGGCTTCACCACCAAGATGCTGCAGCCAATCCGCCCGGAGCTTGGCGCCATGGTGGGCGTTGCCCGCACGGTGACGGTGCGGGCCAGTCGGCCGTCGACGATGGATATGGATGCCATCATAAAGACGCGTTTCGGCTATATGGATTATGTCGAGTCCGCGTCGCTGCCGGCAATCTGTGTCGCTCAGGACATCGACGACGGCGCGGCCGGGTTCGGCTGCTTCTTCGGCGAGGTCAACAGCGCCATCCACATGGCGCTCGGTTGCCCCGGCCTGGTGACCAATGGCGCCATCCGCGACCTCGATCACCTGGCGCCGGGCTTTCAGGCGCTGGCCGGCAGCATCACCCCC
>CAZVDW010000499.1:0-1506 GCA_964625645.1 uncultured Rhodospirillaceae bacterium | reverse complement strand
ATGCCGACGTGCGCCGGATCAGCAACGATTCCGGTGCCTTCTGCGCCGAGATGCTGCATGCCACCGGCGTCGCGGCGACGCCCGGCATGGACTTCGACCCGGTCGACGGCCGCAGTTGGGTCCGCTTCTCGTTCTGTGGTGCCACCGAGGACATGGCCGAGGCGGCGCGCCGGATCCAGGAGTGGCTGGCCTGATATCGTTGCCCATAATTAGGGACAGAGTTGACCTTGACCCTAAATATGGCGTTCAGAACGGCCTCGGCCAGACGACGGGGAACAGCTCGCAGGCCATGGGGTCGCCGGCCTTCAGCCCATGGCCCTCGATCGGCGGCGAGACCCGGCCCGGCCTTGTCGCATAGCTGGCATCCTCGCCCAGCCAGCGGGTGGCATAAGCGCGCCGCCGCCGCGTGAGAGACGCGTTGCCGGCGGCACCGTGCAGCGTCAGGGCGTGGAAGAAGAGGCAGTCGCCGGGCGCCATCTCCCAGCCGAGGATCTCGTAGGCGTCGCGCTCGGCCTCGACGTCGGGTGCCTCCTCCATGCCATCGTCGCTCGGCAACAGGGCGGTGCCGTCGGCGTTGAAATAGCGCGGCCGGAACCAGCGCCCCCAGCGATGCGAGCCGGCGACGAACTCCAAGCTGGTCGCCCGGTCCACGGGATCGAGAGGCAGCCAGATCGAGCCCACCATCTGGCCGTCGATCGGATAGTAGGGCTGATCGTGATGCCAGGGTGTGGGCAGCGGCGTGTTCGGCTCCTTAACCAGGAGATGGTCGTGATAGAAGGCGATTTCCGACGCCCCCAAGAGCCGGGCCGCGATCGCCGCCGCCGGGCTTTCCTCGACGAAGCGCCGGCACTCGGGCCAGCGGCGCCAGAGCTGGAAGTCGACGAAGAACTCGCCCGTGACCCCTTCCGGCGTATTGTGCCGCACCATCGGGCCGGGCACCGCCTTGTCCTTTTCCACCGCTTCGGCCAGGGCCGCGATCCACTCGCGATCGAAGGACTGGCGCAAACAAACGACGCCGTCGCGCCGATAAGCGGCGACCTCGGCCTCGCTGACGGGGACGGCGGTGCGGTTCATGCTGGATAGCCTCGCGTTGGTTCCGGACCTCCGAGCTTGGCGCGACCGGCCCGCCGGTTCAAGCCATCGACGAAGCCATTATTGCGCCTGGCTGACGGTTGCGACATCATGGCGCCCAAGCGGATGCAGGTCGCCGGCAGGGCGGCGGCACTTCGCGGGGACGGGCGCGCAAGGGCGAGCCCACGTAACTTGGGAGGCAAACATGTCCAAGGCGACACATAGCCTGAAGACCGCGCTGTTGGCCGCCGGAATCGCGGCCGCCGGCACGGTTGCCGGGCTGCAGCCGGCAATGGCCGAGACCGTGCTCAAGGCCAAGGTCCACGCCGACTTGAAGAACATCGACCCGATCTGGACCACGGCCTATATCAGCCGCAACCACGGCTACCTGATCTTCGACACCCTTTTCGCCACCGACGGCAACCTCAAGGTGCA
>CAZVDW010000498.1:0-8445 GCA_964625645.1 uncultured Rhodospirillaceae bacterium | reverse complement strand
ATGACCTCGGGCGCGTAATAGACCCGGTGCAGGTCGTGCGGGGTCACGTGCAGGCCGAATATGGCCTCCGGAACCGGCTCTTCGAACACGCCTTCCTGTAGCATCATCGCGGCCCCGCCGTCCTCGCCCGGCGGCGGCCCCTCCTCGGCCGGCTGGAAGATGAGCTGCACCCGGCCCGGAATGCCCTCGCGCATGCCGGCAAGAATTTCCGCCACGCCCATCAGCACCGCCACATGCACGTCGTGGCCGCAGGCATGCATCACGCCGACCTCCTGGCCCTTGTATGTGCTGCGCACGGTGGAGGCGAAGTCGAGCCCCGTATCCTCGGTCACGGGCAAGGCGTCCATGTCGGCGCGCAACGCCACCGTCGGCCCGAGACGCTTGCCGCTGATCGTCGCGGTGACGCCGGTATGGGCGATGCCGGTGCGGATGTTCTCGTAGCCGAGCGCCGCGAGATGCTCGGCGATCAGCGCCGCGGTGCGCACCTCGCGATTGCTCAGCTCCGGGTTCCGGTGGATATCGCGGCGCCAGGCGATCGCCTTCGGCGCCAGCTCGGCCGCGGCCTCGTCGATATAGTCGTGATACGGCTCCGCGACGGCAAACGCCGGCGTCAGTGCCAGAATGGCCGCAAGCCAACTCAATCGTCCCATCTCACCCTCCAACCCCGTGTTCGATCATAGCGCCTCAGCCATTCGGCCGCTGGGAAATTCGCGTACCGTCGCCGACCCGGTCGCTGGGGTGAAGCACCACCCGCTCGCCTTCGCCGATGCCCGACAGCACTTCGGCACCACGATCGTCGAAGTGCCCCAGCTCGACCTCGCGGCGCTGGGCCCGACCGTCGACCGCCACGTAGACCGCCCAATCGTCGCCCTGGCGGAACAGCGCGCCCGCCGGCAGTCGCAGCACCACAGCCGCGGACCAGACGACGATGCGTGTCTCGACGCGGAAACCGTGCCCCAGCGCCCGCCAGGCTTCGGCCGGCGCCACGATATCGATCAGCACATTGACCCGCTGCTCCTCGATACCGAGCGCCGAGACCTTGGTAAAGCCGTAGGGCTCGACCCGGCGCACACGACCCGCCAGAGACCTATCGCCGCCCCAATCCTCGATCAGCACATTGGCGCCTTCGGCTACCTTGACGGCATCGGCCGAGAGCAGGTCGGCAACGATCTCGAGGTCATGGGGGTCGCCGATCTCGACCAGGGGCTCGCCGCTCGCCACCACACCTTCGCTTTCCCGCAGCACCCGCAGCACATGGCCATCGACCGGTGCCAATACCGGCACGCAGCAGCCACTGCCGGCCGGTTGGTCGAAGCCGCCCGCCGCCGGATCGATGAGCTCGGCCCGGGCAATGTCGAGCTCCGACTGGCGCATGGCCTGCGACGCGTCGGCGCTGGCCAGCGCCGCCTCGCGCGACGACAGCTCCAGGCGCGCGCGGTCGAGCGTGGCTTGCGAGATGGTGCCGCGCTCCGCCAGCGCCGTCGCCCGGTCCCATTCGGCGCGGGCATAGTCAAGCTCGGCAAGCACGCGCTTGCGCTCGGCCGCGGCCAGGGAATGCGCCGCCTCGGCCGCCGCCAGCGCCGCCTCAGCCCGCCGCCGGCTGCGAATATCCAGGAATGTCGGCTCGGTCTCCTGCAAGGTGGCGAGCACCGTCACGCCGGCCGCCACTGCATCGCCCGCACGCACTTCTATGCGATCGATGCGGCCCGAAAGCGGCGCGGACACCACATAGACGTCGCGCACCCGCGTCTCGCCTTCTTCATCGATGGTCACGCGCATGGGCGTGCGCTCGACAGCGGCAAGATCGACCGCGACCGGCAGCGGGCGGAACAGGTAGCCCAGCACCACGGCCAGGGCGATACCGACAAGGCCGATGACGAGCGTGCGACGCGACATGCCTCTTCCCTATTCCCTCGTCTTCAGGACCGCCACCAGGTCGAGGCCGGCGACACGGCGCACGATCAGGCCACCACAGAGCACGGCCGAGGCGACGACCACCGCGATGGCCGTGCCGTAGGTCGCCGGCTCCACCACCAACGGCACGCGATAGAGGTCGCTCTGCAGGCCGAGGCTCATGGCCCAGGCCAGCACGCGGCCGATGGCGCACCCGATGGGCAATGCCAGCAAGGCCAGGATCGCCAACTCGCCCAGCAGTATGAACGACACCTCGCGGCGGCGAAAGCCGAGCACGCGCAGGGATGCCAATTCGCGGGCGCGTTCGGAAAGCGCGATCTGGGCCGCGTTGTAGACCACGCCGAAAGCGATCAGCCCGGCAAAGCCGATATTGAACATGGTCATCAGCAACAGGTTCTCGGCCAGGGTCTCACGCACCTTTGCCAGCGCCTGGGTCATGATCACGATGTCGGCCACCGCCGGCAGGTCCTTGAGCCAGCGATAGAGGCGGCTGGTTTCGGCCGAATCCGTCAACAGATGCGCACCGGAAATCGACGGCCCCTCGCCCATGAAACGGTTGAGCGCCGCCAGGTCCATGGTCGCCTCGGCGCCGATCACGTCCTCGACCAGGGCGGTGACCGGCAAGGCACGCGCCGGCCTGCGGCCTTCCATCGCCTCGACATGCAGCCAATCGCCACGACCGACACCTAGCTCGCCCGCCAGCCACGACGACAGCATCAGGCCCTCGGGCGGCGGCACCAGGACGCGCGCGTCACTGCCGATCGGCCGGCTAAGATCGGCGCCGGGAACGATGCCGGTGATGGCGCTGCGGCGGCTGCGCTGGCCGAAGCTGAGGCGCACCGGCACGGCACGGAAAGGCTCGACCCGGCGCACCCCCGGCAGGCGCGCGATCTCGTGCATGGCGCCAATGCCGAGCGGGGCCGTGAAGGCGACGGAAACGTCCTGGCGATTGCTTTGGTGGAAATGCACATCGAGCATCAGGTCGACCGCGTCGAGCATGAACATCGAGGCCACGAGCACGGCGACAGCCATGGCCAGGCTTATGGTCGTCAGCGCCGCCCGCAATGGCCAACGGACTATGTGGCGGAAGATCATGCGCGTCGAGGGCAGCAGCGAGCGCCCTATCGCAGCCAGGGCAGCGGGCGCGCGGCGATAGCGCGGCGGCGCCGGCGGCTGCATGGCCACGGCGGGCGGCAGGCGCACCACGCGGCGCAAGGCGGCCAGCGTTCCGAGCGCCGCGGCGGCGACCGCCACCAGCACCGACCCCACGATGACCGGCGCGCCGATCTCATAGTGCAGGAATGGAAAGCGGAAGAACTGGGTGTAAAGCTCGGCCAGGCCGCGGCCGAACCAGATTCCGCTGCCGAGCCCAAGCATCGACCCCGCAAGGACGATACTGCCGACCAGCTTGCCGTAATGCCACCCCACGGCCATATCGCCATAGCCGAGCGCCTTGAGCAGGCCGATCTGCTCGCGCTGGGTCGCCACCAGGCGACCGACGACGATATTGAGCAGGAAGGCCGCGACGCCGAGGAAGATCGGCGGCACGATCTGGGCCATCGAGGCCAGCTCCTTCATCTCGCCATCGAGGAACCAGTTGGACGTTTGGCGATCCCGGCCATAGGCGCCGGTACCGCCGTAGGGCTCGAGCAGACGGTCTATGGCGGCGATGGCGGCCGCCTCCGAGGCGCCCGGCAGCAAAGCGAAGCTGACATCGTTGAAGGCGCCGGTCATGTCGGTGACGGCCGCGAGCGCGCGCTCTTCCATCCACAACACGGCGAAACGGCGGTCGTCCGGCACCAGAGAGCCGGGGCCGATGGCGTAGACATATTCCGGCGACAACGCGATACCGACCACGGTGAGCGGGCGCGCGACACCGTTGATGGTCGCGCGCAAGCTATCGCCGGGCACCATGGCATGGGCTTCGGCAAAGGCCTCGCCGACCAGCACTTCCCCGGCCCTGCCCGGCGCCGGGCGGCGGCCGACACGAAGCGCGATATCGTTGAGAACCGCCTCGCCACGCCCCGGCAGCGACAGCACACGCGCCGTCGCGGGCTCCTCCATGCCGGCAACGTCGAGAGTGGCGGCGGTGGTGACGCGGGCATCCACGGCCGCAACGCCCTGAACTTCCGCCAGGCGCCGGACCAGCCGCTGCGGCGCCCGCTTCACATGCGCGAAGACGTCCGCGAAGCGATAGCGCTCGTAATAACTGTCGCGGGTCTCCTCCAGGGAGCGCAGCATGCCGAGCGCCATCACGGACATGGCGACGCCACAGGCCAGCACTAGTGCGATCGCCAACGCCTGGCCACGCAGGTGCCAGAGGTCGCGGGTCAGCTTGCGGTCGAGCGCGCGCATCTACCAGGCCAGCTCCGCCGGCGCCCTGCGGCTCGCATTGCGGCGCTCCTCGACCACCTGGCCGTCGGCGAAGGCGATGACCCGGTCGGCCATGTCGGCAATGACCGCGTTGTGGGTGATCAGGGCGGTGCAGGTGCCGAGCTCGCGATTGACCCGCTCGATCGCTTCCAGCACCACCACGCCGGTACGACTATCGAGTGCGCCGGTGGGCTCGTCGCAAAGCAGCACATCGGGTTGCTTGGCGATGGCCCGCGCAATGGCCACGCGCTGCTGCTCGCCGCCGGACAGCTCGGCGGGGAAATGATCGGCGCGCGGACCCAGCTCGACCAGGCCCAAGGCATCGGCGGGGGCCATCGGCGCCGCCGCAATCTCGGTCACCAACGCGACGTTCTCGCGCGCGGTCAGGCTCGGCACCAGATTGTAGAACTGGAAGACGAAGCCGACATGGCGGCGGCGAAACTCGGTGAGGCCGTTGTCGTCGAGCGCCGTCAACTCCTGGCCGCGAAAGCTGACCGTGCCCGCGCTCGGCGCGTCGAGGCCGCCGAGAATATTGAGAAAGGTCGACTTGCCGCTGCCCGACGGTCCCAGCAGGACCACAAGCTCGCCGGCATGCAGCTCGACATCAACGCCGCGCAGGGCGTGCACGGCCGCATCGCCTTCGCCGTAGACCTTGGTGATGCCGGCGGCGCGGAAGGTGACCGCCTTCTCGCTCGTATCCATCCGGCGAAGGTGGCGCATGCGCGCGGCGGGCGCAACCGCTCGTCACTCGCGCCGATCCGCATTATGCTGCCCTCCCCGCCGACGGAGAGATGCCATGCTGCTGACACCGGAACACGAGGCCCTGCGCGATTCGGCGCGCCGCTTCATCGACCAGGAAATCGATCCCGACGTGGATGCCTGGGAGGAAGCGGAGATCTTTCCCGCCCACGAGCTGTTCAAGAAGCTCGGCGATGCCGGCTTTCTCGGCATTCACAAGCCGGAGAAATACGGCGGCATGGGGCTCGACTATTCCTATGCCATGATCTTTGCGGAGGCGCTCGGCCACATCCGCTGCGGCGGCGTGCCGATGGCGATCGGGGTGCAAACGGATATGTGCACGCCCGCGTTGGCGCGCTTCGGCAGCGAGGAACTGTGCAACGAGTTTCTGGTGCCCGCCATTGCCGGCGACATGGTGGGCTGCATCGGCGTCAGCGAGCCGGAAGCGGGCTCGGACGTCGCCGGCATCCGCACCCGCGCCCGCGGCGACGGCGACGATTATGTCATCGACGGTGGCAAGATGTGGATCACCAACAGCATCCAGGCGGACTGGATGTGCCTGCTCGCCAATACCTCCGACGAGGGCGCGCCCCACCGCAACAAATCGCTGATAATGGTGCCGATGGACACGCCGGGTGTAACCGTCGCGCGCAAGCTCAAGAAACTCGGCTGTGCCTCGTCCGACACCGGCCAGATCCATTTCGAGAACGTGCGCGTGCCCAAGCGCAACCGCATCGGCGAGGAAGGGCACGGCTTCAGCTATCAGATGATGCAGTTCCAGGAGGAGCGACTGTGGGCGGCGGCGAGCTGCCTCGGCGCCCTGGAAGACGCCATCGAGGAGGTTGCTGACTACACCGGCTCGCGCCGCGCCTTCGGTGGTGCGCTGCTCGACAACCAGGTTATCCAGTTCCGCCTGTCCGAGCTGGCGACGGAAGTCGAGTTGCTGCGGGCGCTGACCTACCAGGCCTGTGAGCTTTACGTCTCGGGCCAGGACGTCACCACGCTGGCCTCCATGGCCAAGCTCAAGGCCGGCCGCCTGAGCCGCGAGGTCACCGATTCCTGCCTGCAATATTACGGCGGCCAGGGCTATATGTGGGATGCGCGCATCTCGCGCCACTTCCGCGACGCCCGGCTCGGCTCGATCGGCGGCGGGGCCGACGAGATCATGCTCGGCATCATCGCCAAGCGGCGCAACTTCGTCGGTCAGCGCCAGAAATGATTCGCAAGCTGCTGATCGCCAATCGCGGCGAGATCGCGGTCCGCGTCATCACCACGGCCAAGCGCATGGGGGTGGCCACCGTCGCCGTCTATAGCGATGCCGACGCCACCGCACCCCATGTGCTGGCCGCCGACGAGGCGGAGCGCATCGGCCCGCCGCGGGCGAGCGATTCCTATCTCTCCATCGACGCCCTGCTGGCCGCGGCCGAGCGCAGCGGCGCCGATGCCGTCCATCCGGGCTATGGCTTTCTGTCGGAGAGTGCCGCCTTCGCCCAGGCCTGCGCAGATGCGGGTCTGATATTCGTCGGTCCCTCGCCCGAAGCCATCGCAGCCATGGGCGACAAGCGCCGCGCCAAGGAGATCATGATCGAGGCGGGCGTGCCCTGCGTGCCCGGCTGGCATAGCGAAGGCGCGGACGATGCCGCATTGGCCGAAGCCGCGCGCGACCTTGGCCTGCCGCTCCTCATCAAGGCATCGGCGGGCGGTGGCGGCCGTGGCATGCGCATGGTCACGGACGCCGACAAGATCGAGGCCGCCTTGACATCCGCCCGCAACGAGGCCGAGGCCGGCTTCGGCGACGGCAGCCTGATTCTGGAAAAGGTCATCGACCCGGCGCGCCATGTCGAGGTGCAGGTGATGGGCGACAGCCACGGCGCCGTCGTGCATCTCGGCGCCCGCGATTGCTCGCTGCAGAGGCGCCACCAGAAGGTCATCGAGGAGACGCCGCCGCCGGGCCTGCCGGCCGCCATGGTCGAGGACCTGTGCGCCGCGGCGGTGACCGCGGCCAAGGCCATCGACTATGTCGGCGCCGGCACGGTCGAGTTCCTGGTCGGTGATGGCGGCTTCTATTTCCTCGAGATGAACACCCGCTTGCAGGTCGAGCATCCGGTGACGGAGATGATCACCAATCTCGATCTGGTAGCCTGGCAGCTGCAAATCGCGGCCGGCGGGCCCTTGCCGCTCGCCCAGGACGCGATAGCCTTTTCCGGCCACGCCATGGAGGCACGGCTATACGCGGAGGACCCGGCAACGCTGCTGCCGCGCACCGGCACGGTGCTGGACTGGCAGCCGGCCGGCGGTGACGGCGTTCGTATCGATGCCGGCATAGCGGCGGGCAGCGAGATCGGCATTCACTACGACCCCCTGCTGGCCAAGATCGTCGCCCGCGGACCCGACCGCGAAAGCGCGCGCCGGCGCCTCGCCAAGGCCATCGGCGATACCATCCTGCTCGGCGCCACCACCAACAAGGCCTATTTGCTGGCGCTCCTGGCCTTGCCGGACTTCGTCGCCGGCAAGCCGACAACGGCGCTGGCGGCCGAGGTCGAGATTGCCGCGGCAGCGGGCGGCGAGACCGTTGCCGTGGCGGCGGCGACGGTCTTCCGCGACTCGATCGACGGCGAGCCCGATCCCTGGCGCAGTGCCGGCGAGGCCCGCTGGCCACTGGTCCTGGACGAAGGAAAATGCAAGCATCGGGTAATGGTTGCCATGCTCGTGGACGGCAGCTACCAGGTCGACTCGCTTATGGTCGACGCCGACGATCTTCCCCATGCCGTTCGCGACGGCGACAGGCTCTGGCTCGATGCCGGTGATGGCGCCCGGGCCTGGCGGGACATCACCTACGCCGCGGCCGAACCGCCGGCCGCGGGGGCGGATGGAAAGGTGCCGGCCCCCATCCCCGGCCGCGTCGCCAAAGTCGCGGTGAGCGTCGGCGACACGGTCGCGGCCGGTGCGCTGCTCGCCATCATCGAATCCATGAAGATCGAGCACGCCATCACCGCGCCCGTGGCCGGAAAGGTAACCCGGCTCGCCGTGGCGGAGGGCGACCAGGTGGCCGCCCGCGCGCCGCTGGTGGAGATCGATCCGGATACGGCCTAGACCAGCACCATGCCGTCTTCGGTGCGTGTCGGCACCGCGTCGTCGCCGTTCAGCTTCATCTCGTTGTGGGCGGCGCCGGCCGGGATCATGGGGAACACGTTCTCCAGCTTCTCGACCATGATATCGGCGATCACCGGCCCGTCATGGGCGATCATCTCGGCGATCACATCGTCGAGCTCGGATGGCTTGGTTGCTCGCAAACCCTTGATGCCAAAGGATTCCGCAAGCGCCACGAAGTCCGGCAGGGAATCCGTATAGCTCTCCGAATAGCGCCCGCCGTGGAAGAACTCCTGCCACTGGCGAACCATGCCAAGATATTCGTTGTTG
>CAZVDW010000497.1:0-2870 GCA_964625645.1 uncultured Rhodospirillaceae bacterium | reverse complement strand
TGCCGTGATGTCGGCGAACTCGCCAAGAATGGCCTTTCCGTCATCCCAGTCCAGAATCACAGATTGGTTTTCCAGCCAGGCCAGGGTACCATCCTTGCGGCAGACCCGAAATTCGTATCGTTCGGGGGGGCTCTCGCCTCTCAGGCGAGCCTCGGCATAGCCCTTGATCCGCTCGCGCTCGTCGTCGGGCAGCCAATGTTCGACCGACCCCAGCGCGACCACGGCTTCCGGAGACCCATAGCCCAGCAACTCCGCAAACGACTGGTTTACGAAAAGAATTTCGCCATAGCGGTGAACCAAAATGCCCTGCCGCGAGCGCTCGATAAGATTCTTGAAGCGGCGCTGGCTTTCGCGAAGCGCCTCTTGGGCCCTTGTGCGCTCGGTTATGTCGCGCACGCCGGCGGCGACCAAAGTTTCGTCTTGTGTGCGGATGGTGTTCAGGCTGATCTCGACCGGTATCTCGCCGCCGGCCTTGGTCAGGGCGTAGAGGGACTGTCTGCCACTCATGGGACGGGCGCTGGGTGCCGCCAGGTAGCGCTTCTGATCACCCTCGTGAGCCGAACGGAAACGATCCGGCACAAGCAACTCGACCGGCTTGTCGATCAGCTCGTCGCGCTTGTAGCCGAACAGCTCCTCTGTCAATCGATTGACGTCGGCGATCTTGCCGGCATCGTCAACGATAACCATGGCGTCAGGCGCCGATTGCAGCAACGAACGGAACCTTTCCTCGCTGCGCTTAAGCTCGGTTATGTCGGTGCCGATCGTAACGACGCTGCCGTCCGGTAGTCTCCGGTCGCGGACCAGCAAGTGCACGCCGTCTCTGCGGGGCATGTCGAACGAGCTTTCGGGAGCGCGATGGCGGGCGAGGCGCTGCTGGATCCAGGCCTCTTCCTGGCCGATTTCATCGGGATAGATTCCGGCTCGCATCTGCGCCCGCAGCATGTCCTCGAATGTCATGCCGGGCCTGATCATATCGCCGATGAGGGCGTTTTGCTTTATCCAGGTCCGATTGGCGAGAACGAAGCGCTCGTCGCGGTCGAAAAGCATGAACGTTTCGGCTAGGCCGTCCACTGCTATGGCGAGTCGCTTCTGCGCCGTCAGGAGCAGGTTTTCAGCCTCGACCAGATCGGAGACATCCCTTCCGGTTCCGCGATAGCCGACAAAAGTCCCGTCATTCGACCAAACAGGCTTGCCGCTTACGATTACGTGACGAATGTATTTGCCCCGGCGCAGCACGGGATATTGGAAATCGTGGAAGGGCCGATGGGCTTCCAAGATGGCGACATGCCCTGCCCATTTTCTATCGTCCGTGTCTTCGGGCAGCCGCAGCTCCGATCGTGATTTGCCCATGGACCCCGATGTCCAATAGGCGAAATCATCCTCGTCGTTGGCGCCATAGATTTTTGAGAATCGGTGCTCCGTATCGGTTTCCCACAACCAGCCCGACGCCGCCGTGGTGAAATCCGCAAGCTGTTCCTCTGTCGCCTGTGCCGCTGCGACGTGATCCGAGATATCGGCTATGATTCCGATGATGCTATCCCTGCCCGCATCGTCGCTCGGAACCAGCGCGAGCTCTTCGTGCACCCACCGCCACTCGCCCTCGGTATCAAGGAGACGGTACTCGCGGACGCGCCGGGCTGTTCCCGCCAAATCAGCAAAACCGGCGCTGTAGGCTGCTTCATCCTCGAGGCGGACGATGCCGGTCCAGATGCTCTGGCGGGCCACCGAGGCGTCGGGCGCTGGCGCGAATCGCCGGATAATATTCTGGCTTACGAATGTTGGAAAAAATGACCTGTTGGGTCGGCCCTGTACATAACGACCGGTGCGGCATCGAGCCATTCCGGGTGTTGGCTTGGCGCGACGTGGTCGCGATTGGCGCGCGTGTCGTCTGAGTGTGCCATCAATATTCGGTCGGGCCATGAACAGGTAAGAGGGTAGCGCAAATGGGACTGGTCGGCCATCGGCCGGGCCGGAGGTGGCATTCCGGCAGCGCAAGTTCAGGCCCTGAACAACTTTCCTTGATATAGGCTCGCTTTTGTTCGTGCCCACCCAAAGCGCGCTCGAATCCAAGCCTCTTGACGCAGCCGGTCATCGCCATTTCCGGCGGCGGGCGGTTCGGCAATACGGACTATCTGGAAATGGCCGCACGGCTGGGGGCGACAACGACGCTGAGAAGGCCCTTCACGCGCGACGAGCTTCTGGCCAAGCTGGACAGCTGATCGACTTGGCGACTGTCGCGGGGTATATCCGGTATCCGGTCTCTGACAGGAGGTACGCATGAAGGCCATACTGGCGCACGAGTTTGGCGGTCCCGAGGTGCTGAAATACGAGGACACGGCCGATCCCGTTGCCGGGCCGGGCGAGGTCGTCATCGATGTCAGGGCGGCGGGCATAAACCCCGCCGACACCTATATGCGCGGCGGCGCCTACGCCATCGTGCCGCCGCTGCCCTACACGCCGGGCGGCGATGCGGCGGGCGTGATCTCGGCGGTAGGCGAGGGTGTGAGCGAATTCGCCGTCGGCGACCCCGTCTTCGTCGGCGTGGCGATGGGCTTCGACATGACCGGCTGCTATGCCGAGAAGGTCAAGCGCGCCGCAACAGACGTACTGCCCCTGCCGGATGGCGTCAGCTTTGCCCAAGCCGCGGCGCTCGGTGTGCCCTATGCCACCGCCCATTACGGGCTTTTTGCGCGCGGCGGCGCCAAGGCCGGCGAAACCGTGTTCGTGCATGGGGCGTCCGGGGCAGTGGGCACGGCGGCGATCCAGCTTGCCAAGCGGGCCGGCATGACCGCGATAGGCTCGGCCGGAACCGAGCGTGGCCTCGCGCTGGTGCGCGAGCAAGGCGCCGACCACGCCGTCGACCACACCAG
>CAZVDW010000496.1:0-2451 GCA_964625645.1 uncultured Rhodospirillaceae bacterium | reverse complement strand
GGGCTCGGCGGGAAGGTGGTCGAGAAGCTCGGCGTCTCGGCCCAGCTGCTGGCGCCCGGCGACATCTTCCCGGCCCTCGAGCTCGGCACCATCGATGCCGCCGAGTTCTCCATGCCGGCCATCGACCTCGAGCTCGGCTTTCACCAGATCGCCAAGCATTACTACATGCCCGGCTGGCATCAGCCCTCGAGCCTGCTCGAGCTGATCATCCACAAGCCGCGCTGGGATGCCCTGACGCAGGCCCAGCAGTCGCTCATCGAGATGGCCTGCGGCGACAGCATCCGCTGGGGCATCGCCGAGGGCGAGGCGATCCAGTTCGGCGCCCTGAAAGCACTGCAGGACAAGGGCGTCACCCTGCACTACTGGTCGCCCGAGATCCTGGCGGCGCTGGAAGCGGCCTGGGCCGAGGTGGCGGCCGAAGAGTCCGCCAAGAACGCCGATTTCAAGCGCGTCTGGGCCTCGCTCAGCGCCTTCCGCGAGGACTACAAGCTGTGGCGCGACTACGGCTATCTGAAATAGCGCGGGCCTGACTCACGGGAGAGAGAGCTTCATGGCGAGCTATCATCTGAACCACGTCAACATCCGCGCCACCAGCCTTGAGGAGACGCGTGATTTCTATGCCGATGTGCTGGGTCTCGAGGAGGGTTTCCGGCCGCCGTTTCCGAACCCGGGCTACTGGATGTACGCCGGCGACATGCCCGTCATCCATATCTCGCCACTTGAGCCGGACAGCCCGCCGCGAACCAATCCCGACGGCATGGGCAAGGGGCTCGATCATTTCGCGATGTGGGGCTCGGGCCTGGCGGAGCAGCTCGCGCTGCTGGAGAAGAACGGCATCGCATACAACAAGCGGCTGGCCGGCGGCGGGCGCGTCATACAGGTCTTCTTCCACGACCCCAATGGCGTCAAGATCGAGCTCGGCTTCACCCCCGAGGCCGAAGGCATGACAAGAGAGACATTCGACGGCGAAATCCACGAATGACCGGCCGAGCGTCAGGAGTTCGAATTGAGCGAAAACACCGCTGATGCAGTTGTGATCGGCGCCGGCATCATCGGCTCCGCCGTGGCCTTCGCGCTGGCGCGGGAGGGGCGCGATGTCGTGGTTGTCGACAAGAACCCGGCTGCCGGCTACGGCTCGACGAGCTCCTCGACGGCGATCATCCGAACCTTCTATTCCACCCACGAAGGCTGCGCGCTGGCCTGGGAAGGCCTGCATATCTGGCGCGATTGGCCGGCATTTCTGGGGTGTCCCGAGGCTGCGGCTCTGGCGCGTTACGTCGAATGCGGCGTGCTGGTGCTGCGCAATGGCGAAGCTGATGACATGGACCGCATGTGCCGTCATCTCAGCGCCCTCGGGATTGCCTGGGAGAGCTGGGACCGTGAGCGCCTGAGCCGGCACTTCCCGGGACTCGACACGCGCAGCTTCGCGCCGGCCCGGCGCGCGGATGACGAGCGCTTCGGCGAGCACGGCGGGCTGCTGACCGGCGCCTTGTATTTCCCCGACAGTGGCTATGTCCCTGACCCGCAATTGGCCGCGCGCAATATGGCGGACGCGGCGCGCGCCCTTGGCTCGCGATTTCGCTTCGGCGCCCGCGTTGCTGAGATCCGGCGTCATCGCGGCCGTGTCAGCGGCGTCACCCTCGACAGCGGGGAGGCGATCGCGGCACCGGTGGTGGTCAATGCCGCCGGCCCCTATTCGACCACGGTCAATCGCCTGGCGGGCGTGCTCGACGATATGACCATCGCCTGCCGGCCCTTGCGCCAGGAAATTTGCCATCTCCCCCGCCCCAACGACCTCGGCGGCGACGACGCGATGGTCCTGCTCGACCGCGATATCGGCAGCTACCTCAGGAGCGAGCACGCCGATGCCCTGGTGGTGGGCGGCATGGAGCCGGAATGCGATCCGCCGGTCTGGGTCGACGATCCGGACGACCTCGACCGCAGCCCGAGCCCGCAGTGGACGCACCAGGTGCATCGCCAGGCTCTGCGCTTTCCCGGCCTCGGCATCCCCGGTCAGGCCAAGGGGCTGGTCGACCTTTACGACGTCTCCGACGATTGGCTGCCGATCTACGACCGCTCGGCGCTGCCCGGCTTCTACATGGCGGTCGGCACCAGCGGCAACCAGTTCAAGAACGGGCCGGTGGCCGGCCGCCTGATGGCGGGCCTGATCGCGCATTGCGAAAGCGGCCACGACCACGACAGCGAGCCCTACCGGTTCCCCCTGGCCTATACCGGCGGCAGCCTCGATAGCGCCGTCTTCTCGCGCCGCCGCGGCGTCACACGAGAAAGCAGCATGGGGGTGTTGGGCTAGGGCATTTTCGGAATTGGGGTACGCACAGCAGCATGCGCGGCCCGCGCCATGGTCCGATGGTTGCCATCTTGCATATCGGCCAAGGGCGTCAAGGGCCTTCGGTCCGCTTCGCGGATGGCCCACCGGGCCACCCTTGACTC
>CAZVDW010000495.1:0-8373 GCA_964625645.1 uncultured Rhodospirillaceae bacterium | reverse complement strand
GCGATGCCTTCCACCTCGGCCTCGTCCGCAGCCTGTTCCCCGATGCGCGCGTGGTGATCTGCCGCCGCGACCCGCTCGATGCGGGCCTCGCCTGCTATTTCGAGGACTTTGCCGGCGCCAGCCCCTACGCCTATGGTCTCGCCGATATCGGTGGCCATTGGCGCAACGTGGAGCGCCTGCTCGACCATTGGCGGCGCAGCCTGGCGCTGCCCGTGCACGAAGTCGCCTTCGACGACCTCATCGCGCAGCCGGCCGCCACCGCAAAGGCCTTGCTGGGCTTTCTCGACCTGGCGCCGCATGACGCCTGCGCCGCGGTTGTCGACCCGCGTCACGCGCTGTTTCACCACGAGGCCCGCAACCTCGCTGACAGGCTCGGGTCCCTGGCCGAAGCGCTTGGCAGGGCCGATTCCGCCTGAATCCGCCGCTGCGGGGCCGTTTTGTTGCCTATTTGCCACAACGTGACTCAAAGAACGCAGTGTTGATCCGTAAAAGTTGATTTGGATGCTCGCAAAATATTTAAACAAAAGCGCGCAGCTCAGTTGCGCAGGACGGCTTCAAGGATCAGCCGCGGGGTGGCGATGTTCTTGATGGCGACCGTCAAGGAGCCGGGCGGCCTGTGTGTGGGCCGTTTGGATTGTAGGAGCCGGGTTACGGGGTTCATGAACCCTCGGGCCCATGGACCCAAGTGTGGAGGTCGAAAATCTAATGAAGAAGGTTCTTCTTGGAACTACCGCACTGGTCGGAGCATCGGCGGTCGCCACTAGCGCGCTTGCCATGCCCATCCAGTCGAAATCCGAAGATGGTGTGCCGATTCTTACCGCGTCGATGGTGGCGCAGTTCGAAGCCGGTATCGCCGATAATGACAACAACGCAGCCAGCGCCAACACCCGTGACGGCCAGTTCGTCAACGGTCGTTTCGCCGAGATCTACTTCAACGGCGAGATGACGGCCGACAACGGCCTCGTCTACGGCGCCCAGGTCCACTTCAACACCGGCGCCGCGGCCAGCAACGGCTACCCGGGCCGTGAGTACATCTACATGTCCGGTGGCTGGGGCTCGCTCGAGTTCGGCAACTGGATCGGCGCCGACGCGGGCATGAACCTCTGCGTGACGTGTAACACCTATGCCGGCTTCGGCGGTCTCGACACGCCGTGGAAGAGCTACATCATCAACCCGTCGCCCGACGTCGGTCAGTCGGGCCTGCGCTATCGCAACGGCTCCGTGAACCGCTTCTGGTTCGATCAGTCCGTCAAGGTGACCTATTACACCCCGGTCTTCGCGGGCTTCCAGGCGGGTGTCAGCTACACCCCGAACCGCAACGCCTTCGGCGCTCAGGGCACCGGCGGTGCGGACAACAACGGCCTGATGAAGGACGTGATCGGTGTCGGCGCCCAGTGGAATGGCAACTTCGGCGACGTCGGCCTCGCGCTGTCGGCGATCGGCGTCATGTCCGATGGCTACCTGACGGCGGCTGCCGGTGCGACCACCGGTGTCGAGCGGACCAGGGACGTGACCGGCCTCGGCATCTTCGAGCTTGGCGCAAGGCTCAAGTTCGGTGGCTTCCAGGTCGGTGGCTCGTACTGGGATGAGGGCACCTCCGGCGCCATCAAGGGCCGTGACTACGGCTTCGAGAGCTCCGGTTGGACCGCTGAGGCGGCTTACTTCCAGGGCCCGTACGCTGTCGAGGTGCAGTGGATGAGCACCGAAACCTCGTCCGCCAACCGCGTGATCACGGCGGCAATGGCTACCGCACACGCGACCACGGGCGTGCTGACCGGTTACACGGTGGCGCCTTCGTCGCTCACCGACGAGTACGAAGTCGACGCCTGGGCGATCAGCTTCGGCTATCAGGTCGCTCCTGGCCTCAAGTTCTACGCCGAGCTGGTGGGTGCCGACTTCGAGCACACCCAGTCGGCCAACAATGTTACCGTGGCCGGCGCGACCAACCTCGACAACGACGCCATCGCGATCGTCAGCGGTCTTGTGCTGAGCTTCTAATCACGAAGCTTCGGTCTCGACTTGGGAGGGGGCGACAGCTATGCTGTCGCCCCTTTCTTATTGGCTGAGTGCCGGCGGTTTCGCCCTGTTGCGATGCGGTCGCCGGCTGAGGGTTTGCCTGCTTATGACCACTGCACCCGTGGCACTTCGTCCCCGCCGCTCACTGGCCTTGGCCATGGCGGCGGCATTGCTGCTGCCCACGCTCGCCGGCTGCTCCGACGATATCGACGTCAAGGCCGACTACCCCTCAGATAACGAGGGATCCTGGGGCACCTATTCGAGCGGCCCGGGCAGCGACATTCGCGAACAAAGCCTTTTGGGCGGCGATGGCCTCGTCCTGCTCGGCGGCCCCAACTACAATCCGGACCGGGGCAGCGGCGGCGGCGGTGCCGGCATCGGCGTCAACAGCTTCCTCTGGCGCGCCTCGCTCGATACGCTTTCCTTCCTGCCCCTGACCTCGGCGGATCCCTTCGGCGGTGTCATCATAACCGACTGGTACACCCCACCGCAGACGCCGGGCGAGCGCTTCAAGGTCTCGGCCTTCATCCTCGACCGGGCGCTGCGCGCCGATGGCGTCAGGGTTTCGGTGTTCCGCCAGGAGCAGGGCGCCAACGGCTGGATCGACGCGGCAATTGCCGACTCCATGTCGACCGACTTGGAGAACGCCATTCTGACCCGCGCCCGCCAGCTCAGAATCCGCACGCTCGCCAGCCAGCAATAGAGCCCCGCCAGACGCGGTGGGATCGGCGCCGAGTGGCGGCGGACACGATCGACTATCTCGGACTCCAGGAACGGAACCCCATGGCGCGATACGATCCGCAAGCGACCGAGGCCAAGTGGCAGCAGGCCTGGGAGGCGGACGCCGTTTTCGCGACCGGCGCCGATGGCGAGCGCCCGCCCTATTACGTGCTGGAGATGTTCCCCTACCCGTCCGGGCGCATCCACATGGGCCATGTGCGCGTCTACACGCTGGGCGATCTGCTGGCCCGCTACAAGCGCGCGCGCGGCTTCGACGTGTTGCATCCCATGGGCTGGGACGCCTTCGGCATGCCGGCCGAGAACGCCGCCATGGAACAGGGCGTGCATCCCGCCAAGTGGACCTGGAGCAATATCGCCACCATGCGCGGCCAGCTGCAATCGATGGGGCTGTCCTACGACTGGAGCCGCGAGGTCGCGACCTGTTCGCCGGACTATTACCGCCACGAACAGAAGATGTTTCTCGACATGCTGTCGGAGGACCTGGTCTACCGCAAGGAAGCCTGGGTGAATTGGGATCCCGCCGATCACACCGTGCTGGCCAACGAACAGGTCATCGACGGGCGCGGCTGGCGCTCGGGCGAGCTGGTGGAGCGGCGCTTGCTGCCGCAATGGATGTTCCGCATCACCGACTTCGCCGATTCCCTGCTCGACGGCCTCGACGAGCTTGAGCGCTGGCCCGATTCCGTGCGCACCATGCAGGCCAACTGGATCGGCCGGTCCGAGGGTGCCCGCCTGCGCTTCCGCCTGGCCGGTCGCGACGACCGCCTGGAGGTCTTCACCACCCGGCCCGATACGCTTTTCGGCGCCAGTTTCTGCGCCATCGCCGCCAACCACCCCCTGGCATCGGAGCTTGCCGAAAGCGATCCGGCCTTGGCCGAGTTCATTGTCGAGTGCAACCGCACCGGCACCTCGGAGGCTGAGCTCGAGACCGCCGAGAAGCTGGGCTACCGCACCGGGCTCGAGGCCATCCACCCACTGGCCGAAGGCGCCACCCTGCCGATCTATGTCGCTAATTTCGTGCTCATGGAATACGGCACCGGCGCCATCTTCGGCGTGCCCGCCCACGACCATCGCGACTTCGAGTTCGCCACCAAATACGCGCTGCCGATCCTTACCGTGGTGCGCCCGCGCGACGCCGACGACAGCTTTGCGGCGACGGACGAGGCCTTCGTCGAGGATGGCGTCATCGTCAATTCCGATTTTCTCGACGGTCTCGGCGTCGCCGAGGCCAAGGCGGCGGTGATCGACCGTCTCGACGCCAGCGGCGAGGGTGCGCGCGATACCACCTATCGCCTGCGCGACTGGATCGCCTCGCGCCAGCGCTATTGGGGTTGCCCGATTCCGGTCGTCCATTGCCCGGACTGCGGCATCGTGCCGGTGCCGGAGGCGGACCTGCCCGTGACCCTGCCCGACGACGTCAGCTTCGACCAGCCCGGCAATCCGCTCGACCGGCACGCGGCGTGGAAGACCGTCGCCTGCCCCGCCTGTGGGACCGAGGCCGAGCGCGACACCGACACCTTCGACACCTTTGTCGATTCGTCCTGGTATTTCGCCCGTTTCGCCTGTGCCGATGCCGACGTGCCCCTCGAGCCCGAGGCGATGCGCCGCTGGATGCCGGTGGACCAGTATATCGGCGGCATCGAGCACGCCATCCTGCATCTGCTCTATTCGCGCTTTTTCATGCGCGCCCTGCGCCGCTGCGGCTATGTCGGGTTCGACGAGCCCTTTGCCGGGCTGCTCGCCCAGGGCATGGTCTGCCATGAGACCTACCGCGCCGAAGACGGCAGCTGGCTGTATCCGGAGGATGTGATTCGCGGCGAGAGCGGCGCCACGCGGCGCGGCGACGGCGCGCCCGTTACCGTCGGGCGCTCCGAGAAGATGAGCAAGTCGCGCCGCAACGTCATCGATCCGCAAGACATGATCGCCCGCTACGGCGCCGATTCGGCGCGGCTGTTCATGCTCTCCGACAGCCCGCCCGAGCGCGACCTGGAATGGACCGAATCGGGTATCGAAGGGGTCTGGCGCTATGTGCAGCGGCTCTGGCGCATGATCAGCGAGCCGGTCGTGACCCTGCCGGCGCCAGGCGACGCCATGCCCGGCGATATCGCCGCCGCCGATCTGGCGCTGAGGCAGGCCACGCATCGCGCCATCGCCGCGGTGAGCGACGATATCGAGCGCTTCCGCTTCAATCGTGGCGTGGCGCGGATACGCGAGCTTTCCAATGCCATCGGCGCCTATCGGCCGGCGGGCGAGGCTGGCGGCGCGGTACTGCGCGAGGCCTTGGAGACCCTGGTCTTGCTGATTGCGCCGATGATGCCCCATTTCGCCGAAGAGGCTTGGGCGACGCTCGGCCGTGACGGCTATGCCTGCCGCCAGCCCTGGCCGGTGGCGGATGCGGCGCTGACGGCCGAGGAACGGCTGATCGTGCCCGTTCAGGTCAACGGCAAGAAGCGTGCAACGCTGGAGCTTGTGCCCGATGCGGATCCCGCCGCGGTGGAGGCCGAGGCCCTGGCCCAGCCCAAGGTGGCGGCCGCGATCGCCGGCAAGGCCGTGCGCAAGGTGATCGTCGTGCCGAACCGAATCGTCAATGTCGTGGTCTAGACACATTGCCATGATACTTGTTGCCGCGGCCCTCGCGGGTTGCGGCTTCCGCCCGCTGCATGGCGATCGCGGCGGCGACCAGATCGCGGCCAACCTTGCGCGTGTCGAGGTCTCCGAGATTCTCGGCAATCTGGGGCCGGAGCTTACCGATCTGCTCGACCAGGACCTGGCGCCAAGGGGTGCCGGCGGGCGCCCGCAATTTCGCCTCAGCGTAACCTTGAGCGAAGGCATCACGGCGCTGGTGACCGAGCGCGATACCCTGGTGCGGCGCTATGATTTTGATCTCAATGCGCGCTACGTGCTGGCTGAGAGCGGCAGCGGCACGGTGCTCGAGCAGGGCGATGTGCGCACCGTGACCAGCTACAACATCGTCGAATCCGCCGATTTCGCCACTTTGGTTGCCGAGCAAAGCGCCGGCCGCCGCGCGGCGCGCGAGATCGGCCGCAAGATCGTCGAGCGCCTTACCTTGTATTTCGACCGCAGGCGCGGGCCGTGAAAATCAGCGCCGGGCGGGCGGATGGTTTTTGCCGCAAGCCCCGGGCCGGTGTGGCCGCGGTGCTGCTCTACGGCCCCGACCGCGGGCTTGTCCAGGAGCGCGCCGAGACCCTCGCCCGCACGGTTGTCGACGACCTGCGCGACCCCTTTCGCGTCTCCGAGCTGAGCGGCAAGGCGATCGCCGGCGACCCGGCCCTGCTCGCCGACGAGGCCGCGGCCCAGGCGCTCACCGGCGGACGGCGCGTGGTGCGCCTGCGCGACACGGGAAACGACGCCGCCGACGCCGTGGCGAGCTGGCTCGAGGCGGCGGCCGGCGACAGCCTGGTCGTGGTCGAGGCCGGCGAGCTGGTGAAGAGCTCGCGGCTGCGCAAGCTGTTCGAGGGCTCGGAGAATGCCGCCGCCGTGCCTTGCTACGCCGACGATGCGGCGAGCCTCGAAGGTGTCATAGACGAAAGCTTATCGAGCTATGGATTGCGCCCGACAGCCGCTGCCCGCTCAGCGCTGCTTGCCAGGCTGGGCGGCGACCGCAAGCTGAGCCGCCGCGAGATCGACAAGCTCGCGCTTTATGTCGGCGAGGGCGTTGGTGAAGTGGACGAGGCTGCGGTCGAGGCCGTGGTCGGCGACAGCGCCACCGTCACCCTCGACGACCTGGCCGACGCGGTGGCCGGCGGCGACCATGCCGCGGTCGGGCGCAGTCTCGCGCGTCTGCATCTCGACGGCGTGCACCCGGTCGGCGCCCTGCGCGCGGTGGAGCGGCATTTCCAGCGCCTGCACCTGGTCGCCGCCAGCGCCGACGCCGAAAGGGCGCTTGCCGGGCTGCGCCCGCCGCTCTTCTTCAAGCGCCAGCCCGCCTTCATGGCACAGCTGCGACGCTGGCCGGCGGCGACGCTGGCGGCCGCGCTCGATGTGCTGCTGCAAGCCGAGATCGACTGCAAGACCACCGGCCTGCCGGCCCAGGCGATATGCGGCCAGGCGTTGACGCGACTTACTGCGGCAGCCGCGCGTTCACGCTAACGGTTAGTTACGCAAGCGGGAGATCAGGTCGTCGAGCTGCTCGAGGCTGCGATAGGCGATGCGCAGCTCCCCGCCCTCGCCGCGATCGAGCAGACGCACGCGCATGCCCAAGGCGTCCGCGATATCCTCTTCGAGCTTCACCGTGTCCGGGTTGCGTGGCACTTTCGCCGCCAGGGCCTTGACCAGGCCGCTCGCCGCCTGCTTCACCAGTTTCTCGGTCTGGCGCACGTTGAGGCCCTTGGCCTGGACGGTCTTGGCCAGCGCCTCGGGGTCCTGGGCGCTGAGCAGGGCGCGGGCGTGGCCGGCGCTGAGCGCACCCTCGTCGAGCATCTCGCGCACGCCGTCCGGCAGGCTCAACAGCCGCAGCGTGTTGGCGACGTGGCTGCGGCTCTTGCCGACCTGTTGCGCCAGGGTCTCCTGGGTGAGCGCGAAGTCGTCGATCAGGCGGCGATAGCCTTCGGCCTCCTCGAGGGCGCCGAGGTCCTGGCGCTGGATGTTCTCGATGAGGGCGAATTCGAGGCTGTCGCGGTCGTCGAGATCGCGGATGATGACCGGAACCTCGTGCAGCTGGGCGGCTTGCGCGGCGCGCCAGCGGCGCTCGCCGGCGACGATCTGGTAGCGCCCCTCGGCGTTGGGGTCGGGACGCACCAAGATGGGCTGCATGATGCCGCGCTCACGGATCGAGGCGGCCAGCGAGGCGAGCTCGTCGTCGTCGAAATTGCGCCGCGGCTGGAACGGGCCCGGCGCCAGATCGGCGGTCGCCAGTGTGCTCGGCTCGTGACCGGGAGCGGCGGCGCCCGCCTCCCCCATCAGCGCGCCGAGGCCGCGCCCGAGGCCGCGTTCCCGTGCCGCGCTCATGCGCTTGCCATGGCGGCATGCTGCTCGCGCCGCAGCATCTCGCTGACCAGATACATGTAGGCGCGGGCGCCGGCCGAGCGGAAATCGTAAAGCAGCACCGGCTTGCCGTGCGACGGCGCCTCGGAGACCCGCACATTGCGCGGGATCACGGTCTCGAAGACCTTGGCGCCGAGATAATGGCGCACGTCGTTGGCGACCTGTTCGGAAAGGTTGTTGCGGCGGTCGAACATGGTCAGCACCACGCCTTCCATCTCGAGGCCGGGATTGAAGCCCTGGCGCACGCGCTCGATGGTGCGGATGAGCTGGCTGAGGCCCTCGAGAGCAAAGAATTCGCATTGCAGGGGCACCAGCACCGAATCCGCCGCGACCAGGCCGTTGAGATTGAGCAGCCCGAGGCCGGGCGGGCAGTCGATGAGGATGTAGTCGTAGTCCCGGGCGATGGTTTCGATGGCCCGGCGCAGGCGGAAGACCCGGTCCTCGGCCGCCACCAGCTCGATCTCGACCCCGGCCAGATCCTCGTCGGCGGGGATCAGGAAGAGCCCCGGCACTTCGGTCGCCAGCACGACCTCGGCCATGCTCGCCTCGCCCATCACCACGTCGTAGGTGGTGCGCTTGCGCCGCGCCGCGGCGATGCCCAAGCCCGTGCTG
>CAZVDW010000494.1:0-2939 GCA_964625645.1 uncultured Rhodospirillaceae bacterium | reverse complement strand
ATGGGTCTTTATCAGTGTCGCTTGGTATAACCACCGTCACAGTCGGGTCGGATAGCGCTCGACGCCACGGCACGCCGTCCCATCTGTACCCCCATGCTTGTATCGAAATATCTGCTTGCCGCGCTTGTCGTGGGCGTGTCGGCTGCCGAGGCAGCCACCCTGATCGAGGCGGAAATCGACGGCCGCCCGGCCTGGCTTATCGACGATCCGACCCGGGCGCGGGTGTTGATCGCCGGTGATGACGGCCGCCAGCTGGTGGATCTGCGCACGGGCACGGTATATCTCATCGCCGCCGACGGCTCGGCGCGAAAGATCCGCACCAAGGCCTTGCCGCCGGTGGCGTTCGACTCGCCGCTGCAAATGGAGCGACTGGGACCCGGCCCGAAAATCGCCAGGTACCCGACGACGCGCTACCGCCTCGTGGCTGGAGAAACCCGTTGCGCCGTCATCGACGCCAACCACGGCCTCGGCACCCACTTGTCATTCACCGCGGCGGCGCTGGCCCTGCTCGAGCGCATCGAGCAGGCGCGGCACGGAACAGCGGCGGACGACTGCTCGGCCCTGCCGTATGACGTCATTGCGCGGCGCGGCTGGGCCTTGCGCATCACGGAGCACGGCAGCCCGGCCATGGTGACCGTGGCGGTGATTCCCGACTACGTGCCCATCGCCGGCGAGCTTAGCCTGCCGAGGGCCGCCGTCGACATCACGCAAGATTTGGTAGAAGCTGCGGCAGGCCGCTGAGTAATACCAAGGCTCGGTATTACTCCTTCATGATCTGCGCACGCGCCTCGCCGTTCAGGCTGTCCATGTGCACGCGGATCTTGTTGGCATCCTTGTCGACGCCCTTCTCCTCGAAGTCGCGCAGCACCTTCTCCAGCACATCCTCGTCGCCGGGGCGCTCGAAGTCGGATAGCACGACCTCCTTGGCATAGGCCTCGGCCGCCTCGCCGCTGAGGCCGAGCAGCTCCGCCGCCCACAGGCCCAGAAGCTTGTTGCGCCGAGCGGCAACCTTGAAGCGCAGCTCCTCGTCATGCTCGAACTTCTTCTCGGCGTCGCGCTCTCGATCGTCGAAAGTGGTCATCGCTGTCCCATGTCCTTTTGTGGCTCGGCTCGAGGCCTAACATATTGTACCTGGATAGCGCTCTTACTACCTTGTCCACGCCCGAAATCAAGCCAAGGCTCGTACCAACCTTCAATGATAGTATCTGATTTGACCACACGATTTTCGTCGCTGGCTAGCAGCGGGTCGCGCCGTCGTGCGACCATACGTCAAGCGGCCCGCGACGACGCCAGCGGCGAAAAGCGTGCGGCCTGCGGTGGCCCGAGGCGGCCTTCCGGAGGCGTCGCGACGCTTGAACGATGTCCCCGCATCGCCCGGCGCGCCGCTCCTACCCGGAAAGGCGCCTCGAGCCATCAAATCGGATCCTATCATTGAAGGTTGGTATTACCCCTGCATGTGCACCCTGGTCCTGCTGCATCGGCCCGACAGCGACTGGCCGCTGATCGTTGCCGCAAATCGCGACGAAATGGAAGACCGGCCCTGGCTGCCGCCGGGCCGCCATTGGCCTGACCGCCCGGACGTCATTGCCGGCCAGGACCTGCAAGCCGGCGGCAGTTGGCTCGGGGTCAACGACCATGGCCTGTTGGCCGGAATCCTCAACCGTCCGGGTGCGCTGGGGCCGGCGCCGGGCATGCGCTCGCGCGGCGAGCTGGTGCTGGAGGCGCTCGACCACGCCGAGGCCAAAGCCGCGGCGCAAGCGCTCGGCGATCTCGACGGCCGCGCCTGGCGCCCCTTCAATCTGGTCGTCGCGGATGCGCGGGATGCCTTCTGGGTGCAGCACCAAGGCAAAGCCGAGGTCGCCGTCGCGGCCCTGCCCGAAGGGCTGTCGATGGTTACCTCGCACGACCCCAACGACCGCCGCTCGCCACGCGTGGACGCCTATATCGACCGTTTCCGCGATGCCGGCCCACCCCGCCCCGAGGCCGCCGACTGGGCCGCCTGGCAAGCCCTGATGGCCGATAGCGGGCCCGCGGGCCAGGCCGATCCCGTGGCCGCCATGTGCGTCATCACGGGGCGCGGGTTTGCCACGGTATCGAGCTCGCTGATCGCCCTCGCCCCGGCCAGCGGCCTGCAAGCGGCCTGGCAGTGGCGATTCGCCCGCGGCCGCCCGGATGAAACGCCATATAAAGATATAAACTTGTAAGATAATAGATATTTATCAAAGTTTTTTAATCTAAAACATAACTTATTTAGTGGGCATTGTGCCCCGCCGCCGTTTGGCGTATGTAGAGGCTCGCGAACGGCCTTCATCGGAGGCCGTTTTTGGTCTTGGCCGCCCGGGAAAGGAAACCCCATGTCGCGCCGCAGACAGATTTTCGAAGGCAAGGCCAAGGTGCTGTTCGAGGGGCCGGAGCCCGGCACCCTGGTGCAATACTTCAAGGACGACGCCACCGCCTACAACAACAAGAAGAAGGGCACGATCACCGGCAAGGGCGTGCTCAACAACCGCATCTCGGAATATCTCATGACGCGGCTGTCCGAGATCGGCATCCCGACCCACTTCGTGCGCCGCCTCAACATGCGCGAGCAGCTCATCAAGGAGGTCGAGATCATCCCCATCGAGGTGGTGGTGCGCAATATCGCCGCGGGCTCGTTCACGCAGCGCTTCGGCGTCGCCGAGGGCACCGCCCTGCCGCGCTCGATCGTCGAGTACTATTACAAGTCCGACGAGCTTGACGATCCCATGATCTCGGAAGAGCACATCACCGCCTTCGGCTGGTCGGCGCCCCAGGAGCTCGACGAGATGCTGTCGAGGGCGCTGCGCATCAACGATTTCCTCGGCGGCCTGTTCTTCGCCCTCGGCATCCGCCTGATCGACTTCAAGGTCGAGTTCGGCCGACTCTACGAGGGCGACGACATGCGCGTGGTGCTGGCCGAC
>CAZVDW010000493.1:0-2804 GCA_964625645.1 uncultured Rhodospirillaceae bacterium | reverse complement strand
GCGGTCGCAGGTCTCCTCGGCCTCTTCCAGATAGTGGGTCGTCAGCAGCACCGTTGTGCCGTTGTCGTTGAGCTGGCGCACATAGCGCCAGAGCTGGGCACGCAGCTCCACGTCCACCCCCGCCGTCGGCTCGTCGAGCACCAGGATGGGCGGCGCATGCACCATGGCCTTGGCCACCATCAGGCGCCGGCGCATGCCGCCCGACAGGCGTCGCGTATAGGCTTCGGCCTTGTCGGCGAGGCCCATGGCCTCGAGGATATCGTCGGTGCGCCGCTTCGCCTTCGGCACGCCGTAATAGCCGGCCTGGATCTCCAGGCTCTCGCGCGGCGTGAAAAAGGGATCGATGACCAGCTCCTGGGGCACGATGCCGATGCTGTTGGAGGCCGAGCGCCGCGCCTTGTCGAGGTCGTGACCCCAGATCTCGACGCTGCCGGAGGTCTTGCGCACCAGCCCGGCGAGAATGTTGATGAAGGTCGACTTGCCGGCGCCGTTCGGCCCCAGCAGGCCGAAGATCGAGCCCATGGGAATGTCGAGGTCGATGGCCTTCAGCGCCTCGGTACCGCCGCCGCTGCCATCACCGTCATAGACCTTGCGCAAGGCCCGCGCGCGAATGGCGGGCGGGCGAGCGGAATCGGTCGGGCTCTGCGACAAGGAATCGGGGGTCATGGGGAGGCGCAGCCTATGTCAGGCTTGGGCGCTGGGCAAGCCGCATCGGCGGCGCTAGACTGCGCCCGCCCACAACGGAGAGCACGACCATGGCCACCGACGAGACGCTAGAGGTAGAGAGCAGCGAGTTTGCCTGCGACGGCGGCGGCGGCGCGCTCGGCCATCCCCGCGTCTATCTGCGCCTGGGCGAGGACGGCACGCTCGATTGCCCCTATTGCGGCCGCCACTTCGTGCTCAAGCGGAAGGCGGCTCCGTAACCGGCAGCTCGTTGCCGTCCCAGGCCCGCGCCAGCAGCGCCGCAAAGCCGCCACCGAGCAGCGTCATCGCCGCCATGGCCAGGAAGACCTGGCCGGCGACAGCGGCATAGAGCGCGCCCGCCGCCATCATCGTCAGGGCCAGCACCACGCCCATGGCGATCGCCGAATAGAGCGCCTGGGCGCCGGCCGATATCGTATCGGGCACGGCCCGCTGCAGAAACGCCATGGCGGCAAGGTGCGTGCAGCCGAAGGTGCCGGCGTGCAGGAGTTGAACCAGGGCCAGGGCCCAGAGCTCCGTGGTCAGGCCGGTGACCAGCCAGCGCAACACCCCCGCCGCGGCCCCGATGGCCAAGAGCGGAACGATGCCGACCCGGCGCACGACGGCGCCGGCAAAGGCGAACAGCACGATCTCCACCACCACGCCTTCGGCCCAGAGCAGGCCTATGGTGCCCTCGCCCAATCCCGCCGCGCGCCAATGCAGGGTGGCGAAGCCGTAAAAGGCGGCGTGGCTGCACTGCACCAGGCTGGCGGCGGCGAGAAACAGCAGGAAGGGGCGGCTCCGCAACAGCCGCCGATAGGAGCCATGGCCGCGCGCGACGGGCGGCAGGCGCACGTCGGGCAGGCCTGTCGCGGCAAGCACGATGAGAATGCCGGCTCCCAGCATCATGATGGGAATCCAGACCTCGCTGCGGCCCGCCAGCCAGGCGCCACCGCCGGAGGCCGCGACGATAAAGGTGATCGACCCCCAGAGCCGCACGCGGCCATAGTCGAAGCGGCTAATCTGCGCCGCCAGCAGGGTCACGTTCTCGATCATCGGCAAGAGTGGCGGAAACACGAAGCCGGTCAGCATGGCGCCGAGGCACAAGGCCCAGAACGGCCCCGCCGAGGCGTAGAAGGCGAAGGCCGCCAACGCGGCACAGGCCAGGCCCAGCATCACGCGGCGGCGCGCGCCGAGGCGGTCGGCAAGACTGGCGAACAATGGGCTGCCCACCACCTTGCTCCAGGTCGAAAGCGCCAGCAGCAGGCCGATCTCGCCGGCATCGAGGCCGCGGCTGGCCAGCCAGACCGGCCAGTAGGGCCCGTACAGCCCGATCATCAGGAACGCCGCGCCATAGAACGCCGCCAGGCGCACCGGCACCGGCACGGGCAGACGCCCGACGACCAGGCGCGGGCCGAGCGGAGATTCCCTTGCAGGGGTGTCAAACATGGGTGGAAGGTCTTTCGCTAGGCGCCGAGCGGCGGCCATCCTTACATGATTCCGGGGTTGTTGCGCGCCCCTCGACTCCTCAGGCTGCCTACGGCATGGTCGGGCCATGAGCAACGCTGCGAACGGCCGTCACACCTGTCTCGTCGATGGCTCGGGATTTCTTTTCCGGGCCTTTCATGCCCTGCCGCCTTTGACGCGGGCGGACGGCACGCCGGTCAATGCGGTGCTCGGCTTCTGCAACATGCTCTACAAGCTGGCGAGCGAGATCGATTGCGATGCCGTGGTCGTCTTGTTCGATACCAAGCGCAAGACCTTTCGCAACGACATCTATGCCGACTACAAGGCCAACCGGCCGCCGCCGCCGGAGGAGCTGATCCCGCAGTTCCCGCTGGTGCGCGACGCCACCCGCGCCTTCGGCCTGCACGCCATCGAGCGTGAGGGCTACGAGGCCGACGACCTCATCGCCACCTACGCCGCGCAAGCGGTGGCGGCGGGTGGGCGCGCGACCATCGTCTCGTCGGACAAGGACCTCATGCAGCTGGTCGGCGACGGCGTCGTCATGATGGACCCCATCCGCATGACCGAGATCGGGCCCGAGCAGGTGCTGGAGAAGTTCGGCGTGCTCCCCGACAAGGTGGTCGAGGTGCAGGCTCTGGCCGGCGATTCCACCGACA
>CAZVDW010000492.1:0-4656 GCA_964625645.1 uncultured Rhodospirillaceae bacterium | reverse complement strand
CAATCCGTATGGTTGGAGCAAGCTCGCCTTCGACCGCCGTGCACTGGCGCTGGCGCAAAGCGAATCGACCCGGCCGCCGCAATGGGCAGGCCTCAAGTTCTTCAACGTCTATGGCCCCAACGAGAGCCACAAGGGCGGCATGAAGAGCGTCGTGGCGCAGAAATATCCCGCTGTGCGCGACGACGAGCCGCTGACCCTGTTCCGCTCGCACCATCCCGACTATGCCGATGGCGGTCAGATGCGCGACTTCGTCTATGTCGGCGATTGCATCGACGTCATGCTCTGGCTGCTCGACAATCCGCAGGTTGACGGCCTGTTCAATGTCGGCACCGGCAGGGCGCGCAGCTTTCTCGATCTGGCCCGTGCCATCACTGCCGCCATGGGCAAGGCGGAGAACATCCAATACATCGACACGCCCGAGCATATCCGCGCCCAGTACCAATATTTCACTGAGGCAAAGCTCGAGCGCCTGCGTGGGGCCGGCTACAGCGCGCCCTTCACCAGCCTGGAAGACGGCGTCGCCGCCACGGTTCGCGCCTATCTCGGGGAGGGTTGACGCGCGTGGAGTGGTTTGCCGCGCTCGCCTTCCCCGCCATCGATCCGGTGGCCGTTCAGATCGGCCCTTTCGCCATCCGTTGGTACGCGCTTGCCTATACCGCCGGGCTGATGCTCGGCTGGCATTACGTCAAGCGGCTGGCGCGCTCGGGCCGGAGCACCTTGGACGAGGCGACCGTCGACGATCTCCTGGTCTGGGTGGCGCTCGGCGTCATTCTCGGCGGCAGGCTCGGCTATGTGCTGTTCTACCGCCCGGGCTACTACCTGCCGAATGCGCACGAGATCCTCATGGTCTGGCGCGGCGGCATGGCCTTCCACGGCGGACTCGTCGGTGTGGCGGTAGCCATGGTCTGGTTCGCCCGTCGGCGCTCGCTCTCGCCGCTGGTGGTCGCCGACACCGTGGCCGCGGCGATCCCCATCGGGCTGTTCTTCGGGCGCATTGCCAACTTCGTCAATGGCGAACTGTGGGGACGCATCAGCGAGGTGCCCTGGGCCATGCATTTCCCCGGCGCCGGCCTGTTTCCCCGCCACCCGAGCCAGCTCTATGAAGCCCTGCTCGAAGGACTGCTGCTGTTCGCGCTGCTGGCCTGGCTGGTGCATCGCCGCGGCGCCCTGGCCAAGCCCGGCCTGGTCAGCGGTGCCTTCCTTGTCGGCTATGGCCTGGCGCGCGGCTTCGTCGAGCTCTTCCGCCAGCCCGACGAGCACCTCGGCTTTCTCGCCGGCACCTTGACGATGGGCCAAATGCTCAGCCTGCCGATGCTGGTGATCGGCGCCTGGCTCATCCTGCGCGCGCGCCGCGCATGACGGCGCTGGCCGAAAGCCTGCGCCGCGATATCGCCGCCGGCGGGCCGATCACCGTGGCGCGCTTCATGGCCGAGGCGCTGGGCAATCCGGCGCACGGCTATTACGCCGGCAGCGGCCGCGATCCGCTCGGCGCCGCGGGCGATTTCGTCACCGCGCCGGAGATCAGCCAAATGTTCGGCGAGCTGGTCGGGCTTTGGTGCGTCGCCACCTGGCAGGCCATGGGCGCGCCCGAGCGCTTCCGCCTGGTCGAGCTCGGGCCCGGGCGCGGCACGTTGATGGCGGACGCCCTGCGCGCGGCGGCCGCGGTTCCGGCCTTCGAGGCTGCGGCCACGCTGCATCTGGTCGAGCGCAGCGAGGCCCTGCGGGCGCAGCAGGAACACTCGCTGTCGCAGCACGAGCCACAATGGCACGGGGCCTTTGGCGAGGTGCCCGACGGCCCGGCCATCATCGTTGCCAACGAGTTCTTCGATGCGCTTCCGGTGCATCAGTTCGTCGCCACCGCCGGCGGCTGGCGCGAGCGCATGGTCGGCCTGGCCGAAGACGGCGAGGGCTTCGCGCTGCGCCTGGCCCCGGGGCCGACTCCGGCACTGGCCTTGCTTGCCGCGCTGGCAGTGGATCGCGACAGTGTCGCCGAGGTCTGCCCCGCCGGCTTGAGCCTGGCATCCGAGATCGCTGGGCGGGTCGCGGCCCAGGGTGGCGTGGCGCTCGTCATTGACTATGGCCGCTGCGGCGCTACCGGCGCCACCGGCGACAGCCTGCAAGCGCTGCGTGGCCATCGCCGTCACGACCCTCTCGCCGATCCCGGCCAGGCCGATCTCACAGCGCTGGTCGATTTCGCGGCCCTGGCGCGCGCTGCGGCCGAGGCCGGGGCCGTGGTTCACGGCCCGGTCTCGCAAGGGGACTTCCTGCGCGCGCTGGGCATCGAAACGCGTGCCGCCACATTGTCCCGCGCGGCCGATGCGCGCCAGGCCGGCGATATCGTCGCGGCGTTGACGCGCCTGACATCGCCCGAAGGCATGGGCGAATTGTTTCAGGTGCTGGCCATTGCCGATCCGACGCTACCGGCCCCGGCGGGGCTCGCCCCATGAGTGCTCAAGCCCTCACGGCTGACGTATTGTCGGGCGATGGCGTCGCGCATGGCTTTTTCAGCCGCCGCGGCGGTGTCTCGAGCGGCCTGTATGCTTCGCTCAATTGCGGGCCGGGCTCGGGTGACGAGGCGGCGCATGTGGCCGAGAATCGGCGCCGTGCCATGGCGGCCCTGGGGCTCGATACCCTGCGCAGCTGCTACCAGGTGCATGGCACGCGCGTGGTCACGGTCAACGACGATGCCACAGAAACGGGCACCGAAGCCGATGCGCTGGTCAGCCGTGCCCGTGGTATTGCGCTTGGCGTGCTCACGGCCGATTGCGCGCCGGTGCTGTTTCACGATCCCGCGGCCGGGGTGATCGGCGCCGCCCATGCCGGCTGGCGCGGCGCGCTCGCGGGCGTGGTCGAGGAAACCGTCGCCGCAATGGAGTCGCTCGGTGCCTGCCGCGCCTCGTCGCGCGCTGTGGTCGGGCCTTGCATCGCCCAGGCGTCCTACGAGGTCGGGCCCGACTTTCCCGAGGCTTTCCGAGACGATGATCCCTTCTTCGAGGCCGGCCCTCGCGCCGGCCATTGGCAGTTCGATCTGCCGGGCTATATCGTCGCGCGTCTCGCCCGCTTGGGGCTGGCGGAGGCCGTGGCGTTAGGCCACGATACCTATGCAGACGAAGACCGCTTCTTCAGCTATCGCCGCAGCTGCCATCGCGGCGAGGACGATTACGGCCGCTGCCTGTCGGCCATAGCGTTGGTGTGAATGCCCCATCTGGTCATTTTCATGATCCTCCTGTTCATCGGCCTGGTGGCGAGTTGCGTGCTTGCCTGACCTGCCTCCTGGCGGCGCTCCTGTTGCTTGCCTGCCAGTCGCGGCCGCACGTCTTCCGGCCAGCGGACCGCGACCAGGGCCTGGCCGCGCTCGACGGCGTCGCGGACAAGCTTGGCGTCTTCGTGGCGGGCATCGACCAGGCGCCGCCGCCGCTCGATGCGGCGGTCCGCCAAGGCCTGGCGGCGCGGCTCGGCGAGCTCGACATCGCCGCCAGCGCCGGCACCGCGAATCGCCACAGTTATCTGCTCTCCTGCGTGCTTACGGGCTCGGCGGCGGAGCCTGTGCTGTCCTGGCGGCTGATCGATGCGGGCGGCATGGTCGTGGGCCTGGTCGATCAGGCGCTGCCCGGCGATGCCGCGGCCTGGGCGCGGGCGGATCCCGGCTTGGCCGAGCGCATCGTCGACGGCGCGGCGCCGCGCCTGGCGGCGATCATTCGCGATAACGCCACGCCGGAGGTGGCGGCACCAGCACCGGCCATCCCCTCGATCGCCCTGCTGCCGGTAACCGGGGCGCCGGGTGACGGCGCGACATCGCTTGCCGTTGCCCTGCGGGCGATCCTCGGCGGCGCCGGCATCCGCGTGCTGCCCGAGGGCGAGGCGGATCTGATGGTGGCCGGCGTCGTCATGGTCAAGCCCGGCGAGCGCGGCGATCTCATTTCCCTGAAATGGACCGTGCTCGACAGCCAGGGCGGGCCTCTCGGGGCGATCGATCAGGCCAACCGCATCCCCAGCGGCAGCCTCGACGGGGCCTGGGGCGAGACCGCCGAGGCGGTGGCTTACGGGGCCGCCGAGGGCATTCTCGCCGTTTTGGCCGACGCCGCGCGCAAACCGTGATTTACAGGCGTCCGCCGGCTTGCTAAGTTCCGCGCCCGCTCGCCGATGTGGCGAGGCGATAACGGCACGCGGACGCCGATCGGGACCACCCAGCATGAAAATAGTCGCGGGCAACAGCAATCCGCCCCTTGCCGAGGCGGTGGCTGCGTTTTGCAATCTGCCGCTGGTCAATGCCAGCATTCGCCGCTTCTCGGACCAGGAAGTCTTCGTCGAGATCCACGAGAACGTGCGCGGCGAGGACATGTTCCTTGTCCAGTCGACCTCGTACCCGGCCAACGACAACCTGATGGAGCTGCTGGTCACGATCGACGCGCTCAAGCGCGCCTCGGCGCGGCGCATCACCGCCGTGGTGCCCTATTTCGGCTATGCCCGCCAGGACCGCAAGCCGGGGCCGAGAACGCCGATCTCGGCCAAGCTGGTGGCCAATCTGATCACCATCGCCGGCGCCGACCGCATGCTGACCATCGACCTGCATGCCGGCCAGATTCAGGGCTTTTTCGACATTCCGGTGGACAACCTGTTTGGCGCGCCGGTGATGCTCGCCGATATCAGGCAGAG
>CAZVDW010000491.1:0-1919 GCA_964625645.1 uncultured Rhodospirillaceae bacterium | reverse complement strand
CGATCCCCGGCGAGACGATGCAGCGATCGAATTCAAGGGCGCCGCCGCCGGCCAGCTTGACCTTCTTACCGGCCCCATCGACGACTACCGCCCTATCGTGCACGACCTTGACGCCGCGGTTCTTCATCGCGCCGTAGCCATGCGTGATATAGCCGATCTTGTTGAGCCCGCCGATTACCGTGTTCGAGAACGGGCAGGTGACGAATTTGGTGGAAGGTTCGACCAGGGTGACTTCGATGCCGGGATCGAAGCGGTTCAGATATTTGGCCGCCGTCGCGCCGCCGAAACCGCCGCCGACAACGACGACTTTCGTTTTTGCCGCGGCCCGGATCGCCGGGGCCGAAAGTCCGACTGCCGCGCTCGCGCCGGTGGCGCCAATCAAGCGAGTAAATCTTCTTCTTGAAATTTTGTGCATGACAGCCTCCCTTATCGCTGGCCGGAGAAATAGCGCGACAGCGCCTTGATCTCTTCGACGGTGAAGCCTTTGACAATCCGGTTCATCACGGTGCCCTCGCGGTTCCCGGCTTTGAAGGCCATCAACTGGTCCCTGATGTAAGCCGCCGGTTTACCCTTGATCGTGGGCATCGCGCCGACGCTTTCGCCCTCGGTGCCGTGGCAGGAAAAGCAGGTGTTGGCGAGAACCGTCGCCGACGCCATTTCGGCTTTAGCGCCCGGTACGGGTATCAATAAGGCCGCGACGGCGATAGCCGCGGCGAAGGTTCTGAATCCTGTGGACATTTGGAGTACCCCTGTCGGTTGCAACGCAAATGATTGCGAATGCACCGTTGGGTCCTTTCCCCTCCAGAGGCCAAGTGTAACATTGGAATTTTCGAATATGAATAGCGCATCGCGCTTCTTTGAGTTTGCCGGATTGTCGGCGGCCCCGATCACAACGCATCACGTTTACTGAATGTGTTATTGACGATGGCATACTCATCGAGGGACACAGCGTCGTCGGGTCGCGGGAAACAGCAAGAGACGTGTCGTGAAGATTGGTTTTCCAGAAAAAAAATTCCTGTTCGCCCTCGTTGTTTGGGCCGTGTCCGCGAGCGGCGCGACGGCCGCGATTGCGGGCACTGAAACAAACTGCGCCTACGCTCTTTCGCGATCTGACGCGCCGCGCGGCAACTGTCTCGTCGGCGCCACAAGCCCCTATCTGAAACTCCACGCCAAGGACCCGGTCAACTGGCGGCCCTGGAGTCCTCGGGCGTTGGCCGAGGCGCGCGCCGCCGGCCGGCTCGTTTTTCTGTCGATTGGCTATACGGCGTGTCATTGGTGTCACGTGATGCAGCACGACAATTTCGAGGATCCCGAGACCGCGCGCATGATGAACCGGCATTTCATCAACGTGCTGGTCGACCGCGAGGAACACCCGGAAATCGACCAGGCCTATCAGCTGGCGGCGGCGGCGATGAACATGCCGACGGGCTGGCCGCTCAACATCTTCCTCACACCGGACGGCGCGCCGATTTTCGCCGGCACCTATTACCCGCCGGAACGGCGCCAGGGCATGCCGGCGTTTCGCGAGATACTGACCGCCATCGCCGAAACCCAGCGCGACGATCCGGCTTCGATCGTGCGGCGCGGCACGAAAATCGCCCTCGCGCTGACGGCGGAGATGGCGGCCCTGCCGGGGAAGCTGTCGCGCGCGCGGCTGGCCGCCGCGGCCGCCTCGTTGCTCGGCGAAATCGACCCGTTCCATGGCGGTTTCGGCAACGGCGCCAGATTCCACAATGTTTGGGCGCTTCGGGTGCTCTGGCGCGCCTATCTGCGATCCGGAAACAAGCGGTTTCGCGACGCGGTAACGTTGTCGCTGGACAACATGACCCAGGGCGGCTTCTACGACCATATCGGCGGTGGGTTCAGCCGATACACGGAAGACCCCGCCTGGAACGTGCCGCATTTCGAAAAGGTGCTGG
>CAZVDW010000490.1:0-8506 GCA_964625645.1 uncultured Rhodospirillaceae bacterium | reverse complement strand
GCGGCGGGGGCAGCAGAGGCGGCAGGAGCGAGCGCGGCAACGCTGGCGGCATCGCAGCGCACGATGGACGAACGCTTGACGAAATCCAACACCGACAGGCCGGACGAGAAGCGCGCGCTGCGTGCCGTCGGCAAGACGTGGTTGGGGCCGGCGACGTAATCACTGACAGCCTCGGGCGTATAGCGGCCGAGGAAGATCGCGCCGGCATGGCGCACCCTGTCGGCCAGGGCATCCGGATCGGCCACGGCAAGCTCCAGATGCTCGGGCGCCACTCTGTCTATCAGCGGCGGCGTCTCGGCCAGGTCGGGCACCAGGATGACCAGGCCATGGTCGCGCCAGCTCGCCCCGGCGATGTCGGCGCGGGGCAATGCCGCAAGCTCTTCCGTCAGCGCCGCTTCGACGCGGTCGGCAAAGCTTGCATCGTCGGTTATCAGGATCGACTGCGAGGCGGTGTCGTGCTCGGCCTGGGCCAGCAGGTCGAGGGCGATCCAGCGCGGCTCGTTGTCGCCATCGGCAACCACCAGCACCTCGGACGGCCCGGCGATGAGGTCGATGCCGACGGTACCGAACACCTGGCGCTTGGCCGCCGCGACATAGGCATTGCCAGGTCCCACCACCTTGTCCACCGGGGCGATGCTCTCGGTGCCGTAGGTCAGTGCCGCGACCGCCTGGGCGCCACCGACGCGATAGATCTCCTCGATACCCGATGCCGAGGCCGCCGCGAGCACCAGCGGATTGATCTTGCCGTCCGGCGTCGGCGTGACCATCGCCAGGCGCTCGACGCCCGCGACCCTCGCCGGCAGCGCATTCATCAGCACGGAACTGGGATAGGCCGCCGTGCCGCCCGGCACGTAAAGCCCGACATCCGCCAGGGGCCGCCAGCGCGCGCCGAGCTCGACGCCGCTGTCGTCGCGATAGGCGAGATCGTCAGGCATCTGATGGCGATGATAGGCCGAGATGCGCTCGCGCGCGGTATCCAACGCCGCCAGCAGCTCGTCGCTGGTCTCGGCCCGCGCCGCGGCGATCTCGTCGGCGCCGATGCGCAGGCTCGAAGCATCCAGGCTCAGGCGGTCGAAGCGCTCGGTGTACTCGAACAAGGCCGCGTCGCCGCGGCGGCGGACATCGGCGATGATATTGGCGACGACCTCGCCGACATCGGCCGCCGTCTCGCGCTTCTCAGACAGGGCCTGGGCGAAGGCAGCCGCGAAGCCCGCATCCCGCGTGTCAAGCCGCCGCGCCATTCACCACCTCCCGGAAGCTCTCGATCCAGCCGCCGATCTCGCCCGGACGCGTCTTCCAGGCGGCGCGATTGACGATCAGCCGCGAGGTCACCTCGGCAATGCGCTCGACCTCGACCAGACCGTTCGCCTGCAACGTTGCGCCCGTCGACACCAGATCGACGATACGCCGGCAAAGCCCCAGGCCGGGCGCCAGTTCCAGGGCGCCGTTGAGCTTGATGCATTCCGCATGCACGCCGCGCGCGGCGAAGTGCCGGCGCGTGGTTTCGGGGTACTTGGTCGCCACGCGCACGTGGCTCCATTTGCGCGGGTCGTCGCCATGGGCAAGCGCCACCGGCTCGGCCACCGAGAGGTGGCAGCCACCGATGCCGAGGTCGAGGGGGGCGTAGACTTCCTGGTAATCGAACTCGAGCAGCACGTCGCGGCCGGCAACGCCGAGCTGCGCGGCGCCGAATGCCACGAAGGTCGCCACATCGAAGCTGCGTACTCGGATCAGCGACAGCCCCGGAATATTGGTGGTGAAGGAGAGCTGGCGCGCATCGGAATCGTGAAACGCCGCCTCGGGCTCGATGCCCGCCTGGTTGAGCAGCGGCACGAGATCTTTGAGAATGCGGCCCTTGGGAACCGCCATCACCAATCCGTCACGCGCGCTCATCGCCCGCCCTCCTCCACTGTGGCGGGATTGCCGTCATGTTCCGGCGCCAGGGGTGTCGGCTCCGGCTCGCCAATATCTTCCAACAGGCAAACCGGTGGCTCGCCGCCGACCTCGATGACGCCGCCGCCGGCAAAGGTCAAGCGCACCGTGCCATCATCCGCCGGAGCCATGGTCAACAGCTCAAGCACCTGGCGCTTGTCCGCCTGATCGATGTCGCGCAAGCGAACCGTGCTCACATGCTCCAGGCGCAAGGCCGACTGGATGACGAAAGGCGGCCGGCCGCTACAGCCGTCGCCGCCGCAATGCTCCCACATGAAGCGGTCGAAGACGGCAACGAAGCGGCTCTCGCGCGGCAGATAGGCCATCTCCCGCAAGGGCATCAGCGCGTCCTGCAGACAGGCCGCGACGACGGCATAATCCTCCGCTGCCTCGGCCCGCAGGCGCAAGGTCTCCGGCCGCAAGCCCATCATTCGCGCAGCCTCTCGATATCGGCGCCACAGGCCGCCAACTTGGCTTCGACATGATCGTAGCCGCGGTCGAGGTGATAGACCCGCTGCACCACGGTCTCGTCGCGTGCCGCCAGGCCAGCCAGCACCAGCGAGACGCTGGCGCGGAGATCGGTGGCCATGACCGGCGCGCCCGTTAGATGTTCGACACCGCGCACCATGGCGGTCGAGCCTTGCACGGTGATATCGGCGCCCATGCGGTTCAGCTCCGGCACATGCATGAAGCGGTTCTCGAATATGGTCTCCGTTATCAGAGAAGCGCCGTCGGCAACCGCCATCAAAGCCATCATCTGCGCCTGCATGTCGGTGGGAAAGCCCGGATAGGGCTGGGTGACCACGTCACAGCCCGCGATAACACCGTCGGCTCGGCGCGCCAACAGGCCACCGTCACAGTCCTCGAGCAGCACGCCGGCATTCGCCAGCACCTCGGCCACCGCCGTCATCAAATCAAGCCTCGCGCCCGACAGGAAAAGCTCGCCGCCGGTAATCGCCGCCGCCATGGCATAGGTACCGGTCTCGATGCGATCGGGCAATACGGTATGGCTGGCGCCCGCGAGGCGATCGACGCCGCAAACCGTGATGGTGTCGCTGCCGGCGCCTTCGATGCGGGCGCCCATCGCACTAAGGCAATCGGCGAGATCCACGATTTCGGGCTCGCGCGCGGCATTGGCCAGCACGGTTTCGCCACGGGCCAGCGACGCCGCCATCAACAGGTTCTCCGTGGCGCCGACCGAGACCGTCGGGAAAGTCACATGGGCGCCTTGCAGCCCGCCGGGCGCAGACGCCTCGACATAGCCCTCGGTCAGCGTTATCTCCGCACCAAGCTGGCGCAGGGCGCCAAGATGAATGTCGATCGGCCGGGTGCCGATGGCACAGCCGCCCGGCAGCGATACCCGCGCCCGCCCCTCGCGCGCCAACAGCGGACCCAGGACCAATACCGAGGCGCGCATCTTGCGCACCAGGTCATACGGCGCGGTATGACAGGTAATAGTCTGGGCCCAAAGCGTCCGCCGCGACCCCTCGCCTTCGACCACAACGCCAAGCTCGGCGAGCAGGCCGCACATGCTGGCAATATCGGCGACGTTGGGAAGGTTGCTCAAGCGTAGTGGCTGATCGCTCAACAGCGACGCCGCAAGCAGCGGCAGCGCGGCGTTCTTGGCTCCCGACATGGCGATCTCACCATGCAACGGCTTGCCGCCGCGAATGCGAATTCTATCCATGTCTCAGAGATGCGCCTCATGTTCGAACGAAAGCGGTTGCGCGACCGCTCGTTATATACGAAGGCGCGGCGAGATTAAGCTTCGAAGTCCGTGAGATGGGATTCGCTCGGCACCTGGTCGGTCTCGTCGTCGCGCTTGTTGCGCTCCGTCATGGCCTGGCGCTCGCGCTTTTGCTGCTGGCGCTTACGCAAATTCGCGCGCAAGGCCTCGGCTAGACGCCAAAACCTCAGTTCCTTGTCGGAATCGGCCGTGGGATCCGGAACGCCACCCGAGGCTTCCACAGGGTCGCTCATGGCTTTCTGTCCTCTTGCTGCCGCATTCTGCGACATCGTTACGTATGCCTAATATAGGTAATCCGACGGCAATGTGAAGCCATGCGGCACGCTTGCGCCACCGTCGGCGCTGTGGCATGGTCCGCGCCGCTCGCGAGAACCGGATGCCGCCGTAGCTCAGGGGTAGAGCACACCCTTGGTAAGGGTGGGGTCGGGTGTTCAATTCACCCCGGCGGCACCACCTTTCATGAGCCCCAAGACCATATCGGTCGTGGCGCTCCAGGCCTCGGCAACATCGGCCGTATAGGCGCTCGGACCCAGGATAGACTCGATGGTCCCGAGCATGGCTTTGCGGAACAGCTCGTAGTGCTTTTCATTGATCCCGTATTGCACATGCTTCGCGCCAAGATCGTGCAGGCCGAGCGCCAGGTGGTTGATTCGCCCAAGCCCGAAGACGACGCCGCGCAGAATGTATTCCAGCATCTGCCCCTGGGCTTCGACCCCGTTCACGAACAGCTTTTCGACTGCCGGCTCGAGCGCAAACAGACGTGAGTGGAACTCGTCGGCAAAGCCGCTGTCGCCACTCAACAGGGGCTCTATGGTGCGCTGGATGACCAGGAAATTATCGACACTCAGAAAACTGTCCACGGCGTGGGCACGGATACTTTTCTGACGCCCGCGCACCTGTGTCATTTGCGTCTCGACGATCGAAAGCGTGTCGGCGGGCAAATGGTCGACAACGTCCTGCGATACCAGCAGGTTCGAGTCCACCGACTTGGTCAGCGTTTGAATGCGGCTTGCCGTATTCACATTGTCGCCGACAACGGAAAATTGGCGGTACACCGGATGGCCCACCTCGCCGACGATAACCGGACCATAATGGACGCCGATGCCGATGGTTATGCCGACGCCAAACTCCGCCTCCAAAGTCTCATTAAGCTCGTTCAGGGAATCGCGCATGCCCAAGGCAGCTCTGATCGCAGATTCGCAGATTCGCAGGCTCGCCTGGGTGAGCCGCCGTCTAGCCCGAACAGCCCGGAAATCTCATCGCCGACATATTGATAGATGATTCCGCCGTTGACGAGAATCGGCTCGCCGACGGATGCGAAGAACCTGTTGAGAATGTGCACCACGTCGAAGGCGCTGTGGGCTTCGGCGAAGCGGGTGAACCCGCGCATATCGCAGAACAGCAAGGCGACCATCCGCTCCTCGCCCGCGTCGCCGCCGACCGTCTCGAGCTGAAGCTGGCTGGTATCCGCGCCACGCAGCACGATGCGCTCGATCGTCGCCTCACCAAGCAGACGCGTCTGGCAGGCCAGACGGACGGACGGATCCCAGCCCCGCGCCTCGGCAACCTCATCTTCCCGCTTCGAGCGCGGGCTGAGGTTTGTCGATCCGTGCAGAACCCGCACCCGGCACGTGGTGCAACGGCCGTTGCCGCCGCACTCGCGCCAATGCGGAATCTTGTTGGCGACCGATATGTCGAGGAGCGATTGCTCGCCAGAGGTCACTGAAACGACCCTGTCGAGACAATTGTATCTCAAACTTGCCTGCGCCACGCCAATCTCCCACCTCTTTTGCCGGCAAGCGTCCCAGAGTACGCGGGCGCCCACAATAGATTTTCGTGAAAGTCGTTGAGTTGAGGCTGGGTATTCGAGGCCGTTCCATCGGAGACGGGGCACATTAGGCCTCTCACACCTCCACACATCTGCGTGAGCCTCCGGGCAACCATGCTCCATTGACTTTATATTCCAAGCCAACGTCCAGTGGTATTTGGAGGGGGGTATTGGCCGATGGCAGCAGTTCCGTGCGACCACCCCCGCAAAGCCATGCCAGATGCGCCAAGACCCGTGCTAGGCCAGCTAACGAAACTCGACAAACCGCGGTTCTTCATCGCCAGCCGCGTCGGCATGCGGCTTGCGCTTGCTGTGTTCCTCACCATCGTGCTCGTCGAGACGACGATCCTCGTCCCCTCCTATCTCATCCAGAAACAAGCCCTGGTGGACCGCCTGACCCAAGGCGCCTTTGCCGCGGCGGAAGCAGCACTCGGTGCCCACGGTCACGACCGCGACCGCGACCTTCGCGTCTACGCCGCCATTCTGGCCCATGGCAACGACGAGATCATGGGCGCCACTCTGTTTCACGATGACGGTTTGCAAATCAGCACCACCGGCGATGCGCCGGCGTTGGATTTCGCCGCTACGCAAGATGGGACCATCCAGCAAAGAAGCAGCGACGGCGACTGGCTGGATATTGCCTGGTTGAGTGCGCAGAGCGGGCTGCCTTTTCTATTGATCATGCGGCTAGATGCCCGCGCTATCGACGAAGCGCTATTGGCTTACGTCGGGCGCGTCATGGCCATCGTATTGCTGTTGTCGGTAGTGGTTTGCGCAACAACGATGATGATATTCGACTGTATGGTTCTCTCGCCGATCCTGCGGCTCGGCCGCCGCCTCAACGCCGTGCGTCAGGACCCCTCGGGTGCTGCTGCCTTGCTCATCAAGGTAGATCGCAACGACGAGATAGGCGAGCTGCAAGCCTCCTTCAACCATACCGTGACCGGATTGTCCGACACGGTCACGATGCTCGAAGACGCGCTGAACGCGCTCAAGCAGGCCAAGACCGACCTCGAGCACAAAGTGATAGAGCGCGAGGCGGCACAGGAGGCCGCGGCCGATGCCAACCGCGCCAAGTCGCAATTCCTCGCGGCCATGAGCCATGAGTTACGCACGCCGCTCAATGCGGTGCTCGGCTTTGCGCAAATGCTCCAGAGCTATTCGGACAATCCCCTGACCGACGAGCAGAGCGAATACATCGAGCACATCATGACCGGCGGCAACCACGTCCTGACGCTGGTGAACCAGGTTCTCGACCTTTCCAAGATCGAATCGGGCCGCCTGGATCTCTCCATGCAGCGTGTCCAGCCAGTGAAAATCATCGACGAAGCCGTCGCCCTGGCTCAGCCATTAGCCGAGCAACGTGGCGTGTCCTGGAAAATGAATCTCGATGGCGTTTCCGATCATACCGTCTCGGCCGACCCGGACCGCCTCAAACAAGTCCTGCTGAACCTGCTGTCCAATGCGGTCAAGTACAACCGTGACGACGGCTCGGTAACGATTGCCGCCGCCCTCACCGATGACGAGCGCGTCCGCATGAGCGTGACCGATACCGGGCTGGGCATTCCCACCGAGGATTATGCCGGCGTCTTCGAGCCCTTCTCGCGCCTCGGCATGGAGACCACGACGATCGAGGGCACCGGTATCGGCCTGACCATCAGCCGCCAGCTCGTCGAGAGCATGGGCGGCAAGCTGGATTTCGAGAGCACCGTCGGCCAGGGCACGACGTTCTGGCTCGAGCTTCCCATCGGCAATCCCGCATCGAGCCCCGCATAAGCTCTTGCCGCGGGCGCGATTTCCGACGATGGTCTTGAGCGTCGAAATCGGTCCGGGGGGTACTCCATGGCGAGCAATCGCGAGGCGCTGCTGAGCGGCCTCAATGACAAGGCGCGGCGCATCCGGCGCGGCAGCTGGCGGGCCCTGCGCGCGGCGGGCTCGGGACATATGGGCGGCGCGCTGTCGGCGGCGGAGCTGCTGGCCGGACTCTACTTCCATCACCTGCGCCTGCGCCCCGACGAGCCGGATTGGCCCGAGCGTGACCGTTTCGTGCTTTCGAAGGGCCACGGCAATGCGGCGCTGTCGGCGGTGTTGGCGGAAGCCGGCTTTATCGACGAGGCCCTGCTCGACCGCTTCTACGGTTTCGAATCCGCCCTCGGCATGCATCCCGACATCAAGGTCGCCGGCGTCGAGATGAGTACCGGCGGGCTCGGCCATGGGCTTTCCATCGGGCTCGGCATGGCGCTCGGCGCGCGCCTGCAAGGCAAGGACTTCCGCACCGTCGTGATGATCGGTGACGGCGAGCTGCAGGAAGGCTCCAACTGGGAGGCGGCGATGGCCGCGGCGCACCACGGCGTCGGCTCGCTCACAGCCATCCTCGATTACAACAAGGTGCAGCAGAGCGGCCATGTCGACGCCATGCTGTCGCTGGAGCCGGTGGCGGAGCGCTGGCGCGCCTTCGGCTGGGAGGTGCGCGAGATCGACGGCCACGACATGGCCGAGGTCGTCGATGCCCTCGACGCCCTGCCTTTCGCGCCGGACGCGCCCTCGGCGCTGATCGCGCACACGGTCAAGGGCAAGGGCGCGAGCTTCGCCGAGGACAGCTATTTGTGGCACAACAATGTGGTCGATGACGAGGTTTACGCCAAGGCCCTGGCCGAGCTGGAGGATGCGCAATGAGCGCCCTGCCCGACTGGCCCGCCATGGCCAACCAGTCGCGCCTCGCCTTCGGCCAGGCCGTCACCGCCATGGCCGAGAGCGACGAGACTGTCGTCGCCATCTCCGCCGACACCATCGATTTGATGGGCCTGCGCCCGATGATGGCGGCAGCGCCGGATCGCGTCATCGAGGCCGGCATTGCCGAGCAGAACGCCATGGGCATGGCCTCGGGCCTGGCGACCACGGGCCTGCGCCCCTTCATCTGCGGCTATGCGCCCTTCATCACGGCGCGCTCGCTCGAACAACTGCGCAACGATGTCGCCTATGCCAACCAGCGGGTGGTG
>CAZVDW010000489.1:0-3542 GCA_964625645.1 uncultured Rhodospirillaceae bacterium | reverse complement strand
CCTGCTGCTTTGGGGCGTCGAGAAACTGGTCATCCCCGAACGCACCGTCGGCATCTACGACAAGTTCTACGGCATTCCCATGACCACGACGCTGGCGCCGCTGCTGGGCATCGCGCAGATCACGCTGGCGCTGGCACTGCTTGGCGGTTTGTGGCGGCGCTGGTCCTACGGCCTGGCGACGCTGCTGCACGCCTATTCGGTGATCACGTCGTGGCAGTCGCTGATCGATCCCTGGGGCCTGATTTACGGCGAGGTCAAGCACCTGTTCCTGGCCGGCGTGCCCGTGCTCGCGGGCTTCGTCGCGCTCTACATGTTGCGCGAGCTCGATTTATGGACCATCGATGCCAAGAGACAGGCGCGCAAACAAGCCGACGAGGTGACCCCATGAGCAAGCGCGTGCAACTGATTCCCGACTGGCCGTGGGCCGCCAATGCCGGCATTGCCCAGGGCGTGCAGAGCGGCGACCGCGTCTACGTCTCCGGCCAGGTCGCTTTCGACCGCGACGGCAAGCTGGTCGGCGCAGGCGACATGACGGCCCAGACGCGCCAGGTCTTCGCCAATATCGCCGCGGTGCTGGCGGAAGCGGGCGCCGGCCTCGGCGACGTCGTCAAGATCACCGCCTTCATCACAGACATGAGCCAATACCGCGACTATGCGGCGGCCCGCACTGAAGCCTTTCCCACCGTGCTGCCCGCCAGCGCCACGGTAACGACCCCTGCCCTGGTGCTGCCCGAGCTGCTGGTCGAGGTCGAGGCCATCGCGGAGCTGGGTGACGATTAAGGCGGCAGCCCCGCTCAGTCGGTCAGCGCCAGCTCGTCGGGGATATCGAGGCCGGCCTTGCGCAGGCCGTCGGCCACGTGCTCCATCGACTGGTGCTCCTTCGACTGGGGTCAGGTCTTTCATTTTAGCATTATTTTTTTGCATTGCGGCCCTCTGCGCCACCATTTGCGTCAGCGCGTCCGGGGCGCCCACGCCAATATGCTAAAATGAAAGACCTGACCCCAGGATTGCAGGATTGACCCGGAGATATCTAGGCCTCCAGGCGCTTGAGAATGCGCGAGACGGTGGTGTAATGGATGCCGAAATGCCGGGCGATGGCTTGCTGCGTGTGATCGCCCGACTGCCAGGCAGCGAGCATGGCGGCGTTGCGCCCGGGCACCTCGGCGACATACCAGTCGAGGGCGTGCGCCGGCGCCCGCCTTTGCGCTTGCGGCACCTCGGTCAGGGCATCTGCATTGCCGATCCGCGCCTTCATCTCGGCAACAAAGCCGGCTGGCCCGAGATAGACCTGATCGGTCACCTCGTCCCAGGGCCGACTCGCCACCCCTTCCGCCACGAACCGCCGATACCGTGCCCTGGCGGTGCGCGGCACCCCGCCAAACAAGCTCAGCACCGTATCGCTATGCAACCACATTGGTTCGCGCATTTCGCCGGTGGTGGCGCGATAGCTCGACCACGCGTATTCGCCCGCGCTGCCAACGAGTCCGGCACGGACCGGATTGAGCACGATATAGCGGCAGAGTTCCAGCAGGTGGCTGTCCTTGTTCACCAAAATTGAAGAATAGCGGCTCTGAAAGAGATGGCCCACGCGGTCGTGGAAGCGATTGACATATTGCGTATAAACCCCGTTAACCTGGCGCATGCCGCGGGCAAGGCCGCCATTCGGTGTCTCGATCAGAATATGGTAGTGATTATCGAGCAGACAATAGGCATAGCAAAGCCACCCGAGCCGCTCGCACACCCGGCCGAGATTGTCGAGAAAATACCGCCGATCGTCGTCGCTGAAGAAAATGTTCTGGCGGCCATTGCCGCGGGCAGTCACATGATGCAGGGCGCCGGGAAAATCCAGCCGCAAGGGGCGTGCCATGGCATTCGGTCCTGGTTGTGTCGCTCAACCTGTCGACCACATCTTGACAGCATCGATGCTAAAATGAAAGACCTGACCCCAAAAGATGCCAAAAGACGTGGTAGACCCCAGAAGACGTCGTCAGCGCAGTTCGTCCAGCAGCGCCTTGGCCTCCCTGAGATCAGGGGTGGCGAAGCCTTCGTCGAAGCGGGCCAGCATGGCGGCAAGCTGCTCGGCGGCCTGGCCGCCATTACCCTGGTCGTGCCGGAGGCGGGTCAGGCTCATTGTGGCGCGCAGCGCCAGCGAGCTGGCGTGAGCGCCGTCGGCGCTCGCGATGGCCTGGCGGAAGGCGGCTTCGGCCTCCGCGGCCTTGCCTTCTATACGCAGCAATTCGCCGTCTATGCGGGCGAATTCGGGGCGCATGAATACGTCGCCCATGGCCTTGGCCATGGCCATCCCGTCCGCCCGGGCGGCGCGGGCGCGCGCGACGTCGCCCTGTTCCTGGCAGACGGCGGCAAGCCAGGCATGGAAGGTCGGCACCGTATAGGCGGTGCGCGACCTGGCCAGGCCCTCGATGCCTTCGGTCATGCGCGCCGCGCCCTCGGCCAAGGCACCGTCGGCGGCCAGCGCGCCGCCGACGAAGACGTGACCCATGGGCAGGAAGGGTGCGAAACCCTTGTCCTGGCAATGATCGATCATACGCTCGCCGACATCGCGCAAGCGCGCCACGTCGCGCCGCAGCATGGCGAGCAGGCCACTGGCCCATAGCGCTACTGTTATGGTGAAGGGGTGGGCCAGCTCGCCGGCCAGCGCCTCGCCCTCGCGGTCCAGCGATTCAGCGGCATCGGGCCGGCCGAGCTGCCACAGGGTCAAGGCGCTGAAGGAGCGGCAGCAGACGCCGGGGTCGTGCCCGGAATAGCTATAGGTGAGGTGGTGGTGGCGCTCGCGGCGATAGAGCGCGGCACCGGTTTCCGCATGACGAAGCGCGGCGTGCAGGTCGCCGCCGAAGGTCAGCGAGCTCCAGCCCAGATGATTGGCCTCGATGATCATGCCCTCGTCGTCGAGCTGCTCGGCGAGGCCGAGCACGTGGCCGACCTGGGCGCAGGCGGTCGCCAGATCGCCGGAGATCATCTGGTACTGGCCCATGCCGCGCAGCGCCACGAACAAGCCAGTGCTGTCGTCCACCTCGCGTGACAGCTCGGCGGCGGCGGAGAAGGTCTCCGCCACCTCGGCGACGCCGAAGCCGCGGATCGGCATAAGGCAGACGCCGAGCATGTTGTGCAGCGCGATTTCGCGGTGCTTGCGTTCGGGGCTGTCGGGCAAATCGGCGAGACTGGCAAGGCCTGCGCGCAAGTGCCGCTCGGCCTCGACATGGGCCGAGCGCTGCATCGCCAGGCGGCCCGCGGCCAGCCAATAGTCGGCCGCGGATTCAGCCAGACCCGCTTCCGCGCAATGGTGCGCGAGAAATTCGGGCTCACTTTCGCTGCGGGCGGGAAATCGGCTTTCGAGACTCTCGACGATGCGCGCATGGTGACGCTGGCGGTCGCTACGCAACAGGGACCCGCGTGCCGTCTCCTGAAACAGCGCGTGGCGAAACTCGATGCTGTGGCCGGGCGCGACGCCACGGCGCAGCACAAGCCCCGCCGCGACAAGCGCCGCCACGGCATCATCCAACGCTGCGTCCTCCAGCTCCGCG
>CAZVDW010000488.1:0-3960 GCA_964625645.1 uncultured Rhodospirillaceae bacterium | reverse complement strand
ATCATCTCGCATTTCGGCCGGCCCAAGGGCAAGGACCTGCCCGAGCTCTCGCTGGCCCATGTGGCACCGGCCCTGACGGAAGCGCTGGGGCGCTATGTCGACGTCACCGCCGATTGCATCGGCAAGGGGCCGGAGACCGTGGCCGAGGCGCTCAAGCCCGGCGAGCTCCTGATGCTGGAGAACCTGCGCTTCCACGCCGGCGAGGAGGCCAACGACGCGGACTTCGGTGCGGCGCTGGCGGCGGTCGGCGAGGTTTATGTCAACGACGCCTTCTCGGCCTCGCACCGCGCCCATGCCTCGATCGTCGGCCTGCCGCAATTGCTGCCCCACGCGGCGGGCCCGGCCTTGCAGGCCGAGCTGCTGGCCTTGGAGAGCACCTTGCGCAATCCCGCCCGGCCGCTGATCGCCATCGTCGGCGGCTCGAAGGTCTCCAGCAAGCTCGAGCTGCTCGGCAACCTGATCGACAATGTGGAGGTGCTGGCGATCGGCGGTGCCATGGCCAATACCTTCCGCCTGGCGCAAGGCTTTTCGGTCGGCGCCTCGCGGGTCGAGGACGACATGCTCGACACCGCCAAGTCGATCCTCGTCAAGGCCTCCGAACATGAGTGCAAGATCATCCTGCCGATCGACGCCGTGGTGGCGAGCGAGTTGGCCGAGGGCGTCGAGACCGACGTGGTGGATATTAACGCAGTGCCGGAGGACAAGATGATCCTCGATATCGGCCCCGGCTCGGCCGACGCCATCGCCAATGCCATGGCGCGCTGCCGCTCGGTGTTGTGGAACGGCCCGCTCGGCGCCTTCGAGACAGCACCCTTCGACACCTCGACCGTGCTGCTCGCGGGCACCACCGCGGCGCTGACCGAGGCTGGCAGGCTGGTCAGCGTGGCCGGTGGCGGCGATACGGTCGCCGCCCTTTCCCATGCCAAGGTCGCCGACAAGCTCACCTACGTCTCAACCGCCGGCGGCGCCTTCCTCGAATGGCTCGAAGGCAAGACCCTGCCGGGCCTGGCCATCATGTACAAGGAATAACGCGCGTGGGGCGGTGATCGTACACGGCCCGGACGACGTGGCGGCCGCCCTCGCCGAGGGACGGCCGGAGACGCTGCGCACCGCCCCCTGGATGGCCGCGGCCTACGGCCCGCTGGTGCTCTACGAGATGATGGCGGCGGCAAGGGCGGCGGAGGTGCCCGTGGTGCTCGACTGCGCCAGCGATGCCGACATCGCGCTCGCCGCGCTGCGCGTCGGCTGGAAGCACATTGCGTTCGGCGGGCGTGATGACGTGCGGCGAAAGCTGGCGGATATCGCCAGCCAATGTGGTGCCGAGCTAACGGAATAGCGAATTTCCGGGTCGCGCGCGATTCCTGGCCTAACCTTGCAAGCTCGGTGCGATGGCGTTTGATGGTACACTGTCGGCCGCCCACCCCTGCCTGCGCCAAATCAAGGGAAAATCATGCCGGAGAAGGACTTGAAGGCGTTACGAGACTCGCTCCGCGAGGAACTTGGGCGCGACATGACAATTGCCGAAGTCGCGGCCGATCAAAAACGGCTTCAGCGTCTGGTCGCGGCAACCAGAATGACGCGTGGCTGGGAAGCCCGCCTCGGCCTGGTCGAGCCGGCGATCGGCTTTGCCGTGACCGATATCGGGCCGAAATGACCGCTCTGCATTTTCAATCGATCGACCAGATATCCGCACAGCTCCGCGACGGTGCCGTCACTGCCGTCGCACTGGCCCGCGCCGGCCTCGACCGCATAGAGGCGCTTGAGCCGACGCTGAACGCGTTCATCAGCGTCAGTGCCGACTTGGCGCTGGAACAGGCGACGGAAGCCGACGCCGAGATCAAGGCCGGCAGATGGCGCGGCCCCCTGCACGGCGTTCCGGTGGCGGTCAAGGATCTGCTGGTCACCGCCGGCCTGAGGACGACCTTCGCCTCCAGGGCATATGCCGATACCGTAACGGATTACGATGCGACTGTGGTGGCACGGCTCAAGGCGGCGGGTGCGGTCTTGGTGGGCAAGACGAACCTGTCCGAAGGCGCTGCCGATTCCAGCTGTCAGTCGTCTGCCTTCGGCGGTCCCTGCAATCCCTGGTCGCCCGACCGCATCACCGGCGGCTCGTCAGGGGGTTCCGCCGCCGCGGTGGCCGCCGGCATGGCATATGCGGCGCTCGGCAGCGATACCGCCATGTCGATCCGCCAGCCGGCCGCGCTCTGTGGCGTCGTGGGCCTCAAGCCGACCTATGGCAGGGTATCCAAACATGGCGCGATGAGCCTGGCATTTTCCCTGGATCACATTGGCCCACTGACGCGGACCGTTCGCGACGCCGCCATACTCATGCAAGCCCTAGCCGGCCACGACTCCGAAGACCCGACCAGCGCCGACCGCGCCGTGCCGGATTTTCAAGAATGCCTGAGCCGGGACATTCGCGGTGCGCGCATTGCCGTCCTGCCGGGCCGATCCCGGACACAGGCGAATCCGGAATGGGCGGCTGCGACGGAGAAGGCGGCCACGCTGCTGGAATCCCAAGGCGCGGTCGTGAGGGAAGCGGACCTGCCAAACCTGACAGACCTCTATTTCACCGCCAGCACCATTCTCGCGGTGGAAGCTGCGGCATTCCACGCCCATGCGTTCCGCAAGGATCCAGGCCTGTTTGGCGATGTGTTGCGGGGGCTAATCGAATACGGGCAGGGCATTTCAGGCGTCGATTATGTCCAGGCACAACGGATCCGCCGCCTCGCCGGTGAGGAATTCATGGCCGGCTTCAGCGGTTATGACGCCTTGTTGCTGCCGACAACGCCCGAGCCGGCGTGCCTGATCGCCGATGACGATCACCAACGGGCGGGCGGCCGGCGCATGCGCAATACCTTGCCGTTCAACGCCTTGGGCCTGCCGGCGATTTCGGTTCCGGCGGGAACGGATTTCCGTGGCATGCCGATCGGCGTGCAGCTCGTTGGCCGGCCTTTCGAAGAGCCGCGACTGTTGGGACTGGCGGCGGCTTACGAGACCACTCTCGGGCTCGCCGAGTTTCACCCGCCAATCTGAGTCACGCCGTACCCCGGCAACAGCAGCGCTTCGGCCATGGTGGTGATGATAAGGTTGGCAATCCTTTGATTCGCAAGCTTGTCGCGCCGGCCTGCGCCGCTGGCTTCCGAGAACCGGGCGGGATCGAGCCCCTGTCGGCCAGCACGCTGCAGGGTGTCATGGCGCCCTCCCTTTTTCGCGGCGTCAGTATAGAGGGCCGCCCTTGTCGCCACAGCGGCGATATGCATGATGCCAGGACCATTTTTGACGAGGCTCGAATGATTCGCACTGCCTTGCTCGCCCTTGTACTAACCTTGCACGCCTGGACCGCCACGGCGCAGCAGCAGGAAGGCGGCGACGTCGTCGTGGCCCGCGTCTGGGATGTCGAGATCATGCTCTCCGAGGTCATGACGGCGATCTATTCCATGGCGCCGGAAGAGCGCGGCAAGCATCATCCCGAGGCCTTGTACGAGCAGACCCTGGAGCGCCTGGTCGAGGGCGCGCTGATCTACCACGCGGCGCGCGAGGCGGGCCTCGCCGACGACCCGCGGATGCAACGCCGGCTGCGGCTGATCAAGCGCCAGGTGCTGTCCGATGCCTATCTGCAGACATCCCTGGCAGGCCGTGTCGATGAGGCGTTTCTCAGCGAGCGCTACGACGCCTACGCGGCTGTCGCGGCGGAGCGCAAGCAATACCACGCGCGCCACATCCGCACCGCCGACGAAGCGGCGGCAATCGCGGTCAAGGCGCGCATAGATGCCGGCGAGAGCTTCGAGGATGTCGCCCGCAGCCTCAACTACACGGGCGCCAGGCGTGGCGGCGATCTGGGCTTTTTCGACGACAGCACCATGGTGTCGGAGATCGTCGAGGTGGCGGCCACGATGGTGGTCGGCAGTGTCTCCGAGCCCTTCGAGAGCCAATATGGCTGGCACCTGCTGAGCC
>CAZVDW010000487.1:0-13124 GCA_964625645.1 uncultured Rhodospirillaceae bacterium | reverse complement strand
CGGCGCGGGCCCGCGCCGCGGTGGTGCTCGATGCCATGGTCGCCAGCGGCAGGCTCGATGCCGCCGCGGCCGCAGCCGCCAAGACGCTGCCGGCCAATGTCACGGGCTCGCTCGGCGGCTCGGGCGCGGCGCGCTACTTCGCCGATTGGGTGATCGATCGCGTGCCCGCCTATGTCGGGCCCATCACCGGCGACCTGGAAGTGCGCACCACCCTCGATGCCCGCGTCCAGCGCGCGGCCGAGGCTGCCGTGGCGGCAAGCCGTGAGGCCAGCGCGGCGGCACGGGCGGGCGAGGTGGCGTTGGTCGCCATGGCGCCCGGCGGCGCGGTACGCGCCATGGTCGGCGGGCGCAATTACGGCGCCAGCCAGTACAATCGTGCCACCCAGGCGCAACGCCAACCGGGCTCGGCCTTCAAGATCGCCGTCTACGCGGCGGCCCTGGAGGCGGGTATCGGCCGCGATGCGCTGTTCGACGACACGCCGATCCAGGTCGAGGGCTGGCAGCCCAGGAATTACGGCGACAGCTATCGTGGCAGTCTCACGGTGACGCAGGCTTTCGCGCGCTCCAGCAATGTCATCGCGGTGCAGCTTTCCGAGCGTGCCGGGCGCCGCCAAGTCATCGCCGCGGCGCGCAGGCTGGGCATCACGGCGCCGCTCAGGCCCCATCCGAGCCTGGCGCTGGGCGTGGCCGAGGTCAGCCTGCTCGAGCTTACCGGTGCCTATGCCGTGGTGGCGAGCGGCGGCCTCGGCGTGGTGCCCCATGCCATTGCCGAGATTCGCGACCGCGACGGCCGTGTGCTCTATCGCCGTGCCGGCTCGGGCCTTGGCCGGGTGTTGGCGCCCGGGGTGGCGGCCGATCTCGATGCCCTGCTGCGGGCGGTGGTGCGCGAGGGCACGGGCCGGCGCGCCGCGCTCGAGGTGCCCGCCGCCGGCAAGACCGGCACCAGCCAGGACTCGCGCGACGCCTGGTTCCTCGGCTATCGCGAGGGCCTCGTCGCCGGTGTCTGGCTCGGCAACGACGACGGCACGCCGATGCAAGGCGTCACCGGCGGCAGTCTCCCCGCCGAGCTGTGGCGCGATTTCATGACGCGGATTCAGCCGTAGCGGTGCAGGCTCGGACCGTGGGTCGACAGCCAGGCGCGGGCGGTGGCGACGTCCGGGTGGAGGTCGTCGACCAGGCGCCAGAAGCGGCGGCTGTGGTTCATCTCGGCGAGGTGGGCGACCTCGTGGGCGGCGACGTAGTCGAGCACCGATCGCGGCGCCAGCACCAGCCGCCAGGAGAAGGCGAGGCGACCTTTGCGCGAACAGCTGCCCCAGCGCGTGCGCGGGTCGCCTATGCGGATAGCAGTCACGCTTTGGCCGATTTGCGACGCGTGGCCGTGGGCGTGCTCGAAAAAGGCAGCCCGCGCCGTCTCGCGCAGCCAGGCGCGGGTGCGCGGCGCAAAGCGCGCCATATCGCCGCCGATCACCAACTCGCCGCCCTCGCGCCTTGCCGCCGCGCGTCCGCCGCCGCTGTGGCGCAGGCGCAGCACCTCGTCCAGCACCGCTATCTCGGCGCCGTCGGCAAAGGGAATATGCGGCGGCAGGCCCGCCAGTTGGCGCGCGATCCAGCGCCGATGGCTGTCGACAAAACGGGTTACCTCGGCTTCGGGCGCGCCGTCGGGCACCACCAGCTCGACCACGCCCGCCGCCGCATCCACCTTGAGGCTCAGTCGCCGCGCCCGTGACGAGGCGCGGCGGCGGACGCCGTCCTGCTCAGTGCTGGCCGCCGTGGCCACCGCCCGCTCCCATGGCGCCGACGCCGAGTACGGGCACGCTGACGCTCGCCGTGTCGCCATCGGCGAAGGTCAGTGTCAGCGCCAGGCTCTCGCCCTCGACCAGGGGGTCGGCGAGGCCCATCAGCATGATGTGCAGGCCACCCGGCGCGAAGGTCACGGTCTCGCCCGCCGGCAGGGGCACACTCTCCAAAGCGCGCATGCGCATCACGTCGCCGTCCATCTCGTGGCCGTGCAGGCCGGCGGCTTTCGCCGCCGGGCTGGCGGCGGCGATGATCGCCGTGTCCTCAGCCTGGCTGGTGACGCTGAGATAGACCGCGCCATTGGCCGCCGCACCAGGGGTGGCGCGCGCCCAGGGCTGCGTGATCTCGACCTCCGCGGCGGCCGCGCCAGTCGCCAGGGCGAGCCACACGAACAGACCGCGCAGGACGGTCATGTGAGGTGCTCCCGCAGGCCGGCGGCAAGCTCTTCGGCGCTGGCATTGAAGCGGAAGTTCGCCAGATATTCGCCGTTCGGCCCCATCAGGTAGAGGGCCGCGCTGTGGTCAACCAAATAATCCTCCGTGGCGCCGCCTTCGGCCTTGGCATAGTAGACGTGATAGGCGCCCGCCATGGCCGCGATCTGCTCGGCGCTGCCGCTCAGGCCGACCACGCGGGAATGAAAGTTGGCCACGTAGTCGCCGACGACCGCAGGCGTATCGCGCTCGGGGTCGACGGTGACGAAAAGCACCGTCAGCTTCTCCGCGTCCTCGCCCAGGGCAGCGAGCGCGCCCGAGGCGGTGGCGAGCGCCGTGGGGCAGACGTCGGGGCAAAAGGTATAGCCGAACAGCACCAGGGTGTAGCCGCCGGCGAAGTCCGCTTCCGTCACCGTGACGCCGTCGCCACGCACCAGGGTGAAGGGACCGCCGAGGCTCACTTGCGCCATTTGCTGGCCCGGCGGCTCGCCGAGCATGCCCTGGCGCCCGGCCAGGCTGAGGCCGAAGGCGATCAAGGCGGCAAAGGCGAGGCCCCAGACGATGACGCGGTTCATTATGGGCTAACGGCCTCCGCTTTCTCGAGGGCGGCGATCAGGGCGTTGGCCGCCGGATTGTTGACCCGGCGGTCGATGACGATATGCGTGGCGGTCACGGCGCGGCCGTAATAGGCGTGGTTGTAGGTGTCGTCGGGCTCGATCCAGCCGCCGTCGAGCTTGATGCCGCCATAGAGTCCCTGGGCGCGGGAGAAAGCGAAGATGTCGATATCGGCGTTGAGCGTCGTCGCGCCCTCGACGCCGCCGCCGAGCAGACCCATGGCGAGGCCCGCCTCGCCGCCGAACTTGGCGGTGCCCGAAAGCATCTCGAAGAGCGCTTCCTCGTTCATCACCATCATCACGATCTCGGACTTCTGGAAGCCGATCTGCAGCCCGAAGCTGGCCTCGCCGACGAGGCAGAAGGATGGCACCGACCAGGCATCATCGGGTCCGCTGCGGGCCAGGATCAGGCATTGGCCGCCGCCGCCGCCGATGATCAGCCCGGCTTCGAGAAAATCGGGCACCAGGATCACGGCGCGGGCGTCGGCATAGGTCTCGGCAAAGCTGCCCCAGGACGAATCGGCGGACATCGCGCGGAGCATGGCCGCCGCGTCATCGACCAGCTTCTGGGCATCGTCCGCGGCCGCCGGAGCGCTCCACTGGGCGAGCATGGCCGCTGCGATCAGGCCGGCCACCGTCAAGGCTTTCAAGCGCATCAATGAAATCTCCGTTGTCGGGCGTGGCTCAGGCCAGACTAGCAGACTCGGCCCGCGATCGGGAGCGCGCCGGGCGATTGATCGTCTGAACCTGCCAGGCCATGCCGCGATCCGCATGCTCGATGCGGTCGAGGCGGGTGACGGAAAGGTTCTCGAACAGGAAGGTCATGGCGCCTTCGGCATCGAGGTCGAGGGCATGGGCGACCGCGGCGCGGATCGAGCCGCCATGGGCGACGGCGACGATGTCGCGACCCGCATGCTCGGCCGAGATGCGCTCGACGCCCTCGCGCACCCGCGCCATGACGTCGAGATAGGTCTCGCCGCCGGGCGGACAATGCTCGGGCGTGGTGAACCAGAAGCGGTGCCGCGGCTTGTCTTCGAGTTTGGCGACCTCGCTGTACGGCATGCCCTGCCAATCGCCGAAACATTGCTCGCCGAAGCCTTGCTCGACGAAGGGCGCCTCGCCGTCGAGGCCACGCGCGCGGATGGTGGATGCGGTGTCGCGGGCGCGGCGCAGGTGGCTGGTTACCCAGACCGCGCCGGCCGGCAGGATCTGCGCCAGTGAGGCGAAGCTTTCCTCGTCGTCGAGGTCGGCGGGCGGGTCGGAGGCGCCGTACATGCGGCCATTGTTGGCGGTCACGGGCGCATGGCGCACCCACCACCAGCGTGTGCTGGTCACGATCTCTATTCTCCCATTTGCAGGATCAGGCCCCTGATTCGCGCAATGTGCACGATGGCCAGGAAACTCGCCAGGCCAAGCCCGACATAGATGCAATTGAGCAATGCCGCATTGATCAAGAGATCGGCACGGAAGACGCCGTCTACAAGGAGTGCCCGCATACCTTCGAAGACATGGGCCGAGGGCAGGGCGAGCGCCACCGGCTGCAGCCACTCGGGCAGCACGGCGATGGGGTAATAGACACCGCTGACCGGCTGGATGAGGAACACCAGGGCCCAGGCGAGGCCCTCGGCGCCCTGGCCGAAGCGCAGCACCAGCCCGCTCACCAGCAGTCCCAGCGACCAGCCCAGCGCGATCGGGTTGACGAAGAAGGCGATCAGCGGCAGGCCGATATCGAAGATCGAGAAATCGAACAGCGCGATGGCCAGGATCGCCGCACCGCCGACCCCGATCAGCGTGCGCACCAGGCTGGTCAGCACCAGGGCCGCGGCGAGCTCGGCCGGGCGCAGTGGGCTGACCAGGAGGTGGCCGAGATTGCGCGACCACATCTCCTCGAGGAAGCTCAAAAAGAGGCTGATCTGGCCGCGGAACAGCACGTCCCAGAGCAGGGCTGCCGAGAGCAGCACGCCGGCGGCCTCGGCCAGCCAGCTCGACTTGGTCATCAGGAACATCGTGATGAAACCCCACAAGGTCATCTGCAGGGTTGGCCAGTAGACCAGGTCGATCAGCCGCGGCCAGGAGCCGCGCATGAGGTAGTAATGGCGCAGCACCATGCCCCAGATGCGTCGCGGCGCCGCCATCAGGCACTCTCCGCTTCGGGCCGGCGGCGGTCGCGGGCGATGTCGAGAAAGACGTCCTCGAGCGTCTCGCGGCCATAGCGCGCGATCAGCGCTTGCGGCGAGCCTTGGGTCACCACCCGCCCGGCCTTGAGCATGATGACGTCGGCGCAAAGCCGCTCGACCTCGGCCATGTTGTGCGAGGCAAGCAGGATGGTGGCGCCGCTGTCGCGCTGATAGGCTTCCAGATAGCTGCGCACCCAATCGGCGGTATCCGGGTCGAGCGACGCCGTGGGCTCGTCGAGCAGCAGCAGGTCGGGCCGGTTGAGCAGCGCCTTGGCCAGCGCCACGCGGGTCTTCTGCCCGGCCGACAGGGTGGAAACGGTGCGGTCGAGGAAATCCGTCAGGTCGAGATCGGCGGCCAGCTCCGCAATACGTCCGCGAATATTCGCCAAGTCGTAAAGGTGGCCATAGACCGTGAGGTTTTCGCGCACGGTCAGCCGGTGCGGCACATCGACATAGGGCGAAGAGAAGTTCATCCGCGGCAAGACCCGGTAGCGGTGGCGGCGCATGTCCTGGCCAAGCACGCGGATGCTGCCGGCGCTCGGCACGATCAGCCCCAGCAGCATGCCGAGGGTGGTGGTCTTGCCGGCGCCGTTGCCGCCGAGCAGGCCGATGGTCCGGCCGCCGGCAACGGCAAAGCTGAGCGATTCGACCGCCTGCACCGGCCCGAAGCGCTTGCTCAAGCCGTCAACCTGGATGACGGGCTCGCTCATTCCTCGGATTTCCGGCGCCATCGCTTGTAGAGCACGGGCAGCATGGACAAGGCGGCAAGGCCGATCAGCGCCGCGATCATGGTCGGTGTGAGAATGCCGGCGAGCGTGAAGTCCTCGCCCGCTTCGAAGACGCTGCCGAGGCCGGCGCCGGCCAGACTGTAGACGAAGCCGCCCGGCATGATGCCGAAAAACGTGCCAAGCACATAGATACGTAGAGGCACGCCGAGCAGGGCCGGTACCAGATTGACCAGCCAGAAGGGAAAGAGCGGGATCAGGCGCAGCACCAGCAGATAGGACAGGGCATTATCGCGAAAGCCCTGCTCCATGCGCTGCAAGGCCGGACCGGCGCGCCTCGATAGCGCGTCACCCAGCGCCGTGCGCGCCACGAGAAAAATAATCGTGGCGCCGAATGTGGCGCCGATGACGCTGTAGACCGCGCCTTCGACGGCACCGAACAGAAAGCCGCCGCTGAGCGTGAGAAATGTGGCGCCGGGAAGCGATAGGGCGACGGCGACGGTGTATATGGCGATATAGACAGCGCCAGCGAGGATGCCGAGCCGCGCGACATGCTCAAGCAAGAGCGCGCGATTGTCGCGCAGGGCCTCGAAACTGAGATAGTCGTCCGCACCGAGCGCCAGCGCCAGCGCCAGCGCCGCCAGCAGCAGCGCCGCCGGCAGCAGCCGCCGCCAAAGCGCCTTCCGCGGCGGCGCTTCGCCCTCGCTATCGGGCGTCGTTGAGTCGCCAGTCATAATCGTAGCCGCGAATCTCCGGCCCGCTTGCCAGCGCCGCGGCAAGCGGTGGCGCCGCGAATGTGGCGATATGGGCGAGTATGCCGGCCTCGTCCTCGCCGAAATCCTCGCCGTACCAGTCGTAGAGACTGGACAGGGTCAGCCCACGATCGCCCACCGCCACGCCGCGCGAATGGTTGATGAAGGCGCGGGCGCTTTCGTCCAAAAGCCGAGCCGTGTTGTCGCGCCTGAAGGCTTCGGCGTCGAGCTGCGGGCAGCCGATGGAAGCGCAATTGAGGACGTAGTGCAAACGCGCATCCCGCCAGATCGGGCGCAGGATGCGATGCTCGATATCGTCGAGGCTGATCTCCTCGCCCTCGATGCTCAACAACACCTGGCCCCAGGGCCCGTTCGAGAAGAACCCGGGCGAGGTGTCGATATCGCGAATGTCGTCGACGGGATAGTGCTCGAGGATCACCCGCACCGTCAGCGCGTTGTAGAGGTTGATCCAGTAGGGCAGCTGTTCGTCGCGGGCGCAGTCGCTGATCGGCGCCGCCGCCAGGCTCTCGAGATAGCCATATAATGCGCCAGCATCGGCGTCGCTTACCGCGGCATAGTCGAAGCGATTGACGCCATCCACCGCTGGCACCAGATAGCGGTCGAGCAAGGCCTGCCAGGGCGCGTGGTCGATGCTGCGCTCGGACTCCGGCACATGGGCCAGCCAGCGCTGCCAAAGCTCGGCGCTCGGCGCGGCTTGGGCACTGGCGCCCAGCCATAATGCCAGGCACGCCGCCGCGAGAACGCCTCGCAAGCCCCGCATGGCTCAGGAATCCGGCTTGTTGAGGCGCCAGTCGTAGAAATCGCCGACGATGGTGTCGTGATTGGCCAAGCGTTCGGCCAGCTCGGGCTCGGCATATCGCATCAGATGCGCAATGGAGCTCTCCGCGCTGCCGCCGAAGTCGTCCATGAACCAGCTGTCATAGATCTTCGAGGTATAGAGCTCGCCGTCCTCGAAACGCACGCCGTGCGGGGAATTGACGTACATGCGCGCGGTCGCGCTGAGGTTGTCGCGCCAATTTTCGGCCGTATGCGCGCGTGGCGCCAGGCTCGGGCAGCCCATCGAGGCGCAGTTGAGGCCGTAATGCACAAGCGGTCCCATATCATTGAAATAGGGACGCAGGATGTAATGCTCAACGTCATTGAACGACAAAGTCTGGCCTGAGATCTCGGCAATCGGCTTCAGCCAGGGGCCGACGACGTTGAGGCCGGGGCCGCGGATCTGCAGCACGGAATTCACCGGCAGGCTGTCGAGCACCATGTTGACGATGGACGCATTGTAGAGGTTCATCCAAAAGGCGATCTGCTGGTCGCGGTTGTATTTGGTGATCTCGACGGCCGCCAAATGCCGCAGATAGCCTTCCAGAGCCTGCTTGTCTGCGGTGGTGAAGGCGTCGTAGTCGACACGCAGGGGCATGCTGTCTGAATCGCGCAGATATTTGACGATCAGGCCGTCCCAAACGCTGTGGTCGACGTCTGTCGCGGCTGCCGGGTCGTTGATGGTCCAGATGTCGCGCGGATCCTCCGCCGGCGCCGTATCATTCGCCGCCTGCTGGCTTGACGGACAGGCCGCAAGCAGTGGCGTGATCAAAAAGACCGCAACCCAAAGTCGCAAAGAAGCCATTTCTCTACCCGTGTCACATCTTCTGACCCACCGTCTGTTGCGGCGGCAGTTCCAGCTATGCTAAAGGCAGAGCCCACGAACTACCATTCAAAATACCGTTGCAGTGCCCCGCAAGCCATTCCTGCTGATTGACTTGCTCCCTGCAAGACCGTATACAGCGCGGCGTTTTACGACGGCGCCGCAATGGAGAGCAGTCGGTGAAGAGGACCTATCAGCCTAGTGTTTTGGTGCGCAAGCGCCGCCACGGATTCCGTTCGCGCATGGCGACGGCCGCCGGTCGGCGCGTGTTGGCCAAAAGGCGCGCCAAGGGGCGCAAGCGCCTGTCGGCTTAGGCTCCAATTGTGAGCCGAAGCCTGCCGCGGCTTAAGCGGCGTCAGGATTTTTTGAGAGTGGCGAAACTCGGACGCAAATGGGCGGCGCCGGGTGTGGTGCTGCAATGCGCGCCGCGCCCTGCCGACGTGCCGGCAGGCACCTGTCCCAGAGTCGGGTTTACGGCCAGCCGCAAGGTCGGCGGCGCGGTTCAAAGGAACCGTGCGCGCCGGCGTTTGCGCGCTGCCGCGGAGGCGCTCTTGCGGGATCAGGCGCGCCTTGATCGCGATTACGTGCTGATCGCCCGCGCCGGCACGGCCGCACGTCCCTACGCGGCCTTGCTGCAGGATTTGCAGACGGCAATCGCCAAGGTCGGCGGACGGCCCGCAAGCGCCCCGGAGCCGGCCTCGTGAGCCCGGCGGCAGCGGTGCTGCGGTTCTCTGTCGGCGTCTACAGGCTCGTGCTCAAGCCGATACTTCCCGGCAGTTGCCGCTATACGCCGAGTTGCTCGGACTATGCCCTCGAGGCCTTGGCACGGCACGGTGCCGCGCAGGGCGGCTGGCTGGCGGCTCGCCGTATCTGCCGTTGCCATCCGTGGGGCGGTTTCGGCTACGATCCGGTGCCAGGCGATCCGGTAGCGGCACGAATGCGGGCGCGCGATAACGCCGCCATGGGCGTGAGGTAACTGTGCAGGACCAACGGAATATGTTGCTGGCGATCGTCTTGTCGGTCGTCATCTTGTTTGCCTTTCAGGTTCTGTTCGCGCCGCCCATACCACCGAGCGGCGAGACAGCCGTCGAAGTGGCGAGCGAGCCTGTGCAACGTGACGAGAGCTTGCCGGTGCCCCCCGGCGAGGCGGCAAGCGACAGCACTGGCGAGGGCCCGGCTGCGGCCGAGGCCGTGTCGGTGGCCGCCGCCGATGTGGGACCGCGTCTCGCCATCGATCCGGCCGGCCGCGGCCGGGTCAACGGCTCCATCGCCCTGCGTGGCGGGCGCATCGACGAACTTTCGCTGCTCGACTATCGCGAGACCCTGGATCCGAACAGCGCGCGTATCGAGTTGTTTGCCGGCCAACAGGCGGCACGCCCCTATTATGCCGATTTCGGCTGGATCGGCAGCGATGTGGTCGTGCCCGATGCGGACAGCCTGTGGAGCGCCAACCGCAATGCCTTGTCGCCGGGCCAGCCGGTGACGATGACCTGGGACAACGGTGCGGGGCTGGTTTTCGAGCGCCTTGTCGCGCTCGATGACGACTACATGTTCACCGTAACCCAGCGCGTGCGCAACGAAAGCGATGCGGAAGTGACGCTTCACCCCTACGGCCGCGTCAGCCGTACGGACGAGCCGACCACGCTCGGCTTCTTCATCCTGCACGAAGGCCCGCTGGGCGTCTTCAACGGCACCCTGGAAGAAGTCGATTACGAGGACATGCGCGAGACCCCCAGCATCAAGCAGGAGACCACGGGGGGTTGGATCGGCATTACCGACAAATTCTGGCTTGCCGCGCTGGTGCCCGACCCGAAGGTCGAGGCGACGACACGCTTCCACTATTCGGACAGTGGCGGTCGCGACCGCTACCAGGTCGACTATCTGCTGCCGGCGCTGACCATTGCGCCAGGTGCCAGCGAAAGCGCCGAGAACAGGCTCTTTGCCGGCGCCAAGGAGGTCATGCTGCTTGATGCTTACGAGGAAGAGTTGGGCATCGAGCGCTTCGACCTGGCGGTAGATTTCGGCTGGTTCTACTTCCTCACCAAGCCGATCTTCTATGTCCTGCACGGCTTCTACGGCTGGATCGGCAATTTCGGCATCGCCATCCTGGCGCTGACCGTGGTCATCAAGCTGCTGTTCTTCCCGCTGGCCAACAAGTCCTACGTGGCCATGAGCAAGCTAAAGAAGCTGCAGCCGCAAATGATGGAGCTGCGCGAGCGTTACGGCGACGACAAGCAGAAGCTCAATGGCGAGGTGATGGCGCTGTACAAGCGGGAGAAAGCCAACCCTCTGGCCGGCTGCCTGCCCATCGTGGTGCAGATTCCCGTCTTCTTCGCGCTCTACAAGGTGCTGTTCGTCTCGATCGAGATGCGCCACGCGCCGTTCTACGGCTGGATCAAGGATTTGTCCGCGCCTGACCCGACCAACCTGTTCAATTTGTTCGGATTGCTGCCCTTTACGCCGCCGGATTTCCTGGCGCTCGGTATCTGGCCGCTGCTCATGGGTCTGACCATGTTCCTGCAGCAGAAGCTCAATCCGACGCCGCCGGATCCCATGCAGGCGCGCATCATGATGATGCTGCCGCTGATCTTCGTCTTTCTCTTCGCCACCTTCCCCGCCGGCCTGGTCATCTATTGGACCTGGAACAATGTGCTGTCCATTGCCCAGCAATGGCTCATCATGCGGCGCATGGGTGTCAAGCCGGGGTAACGATCATGGCAGCGGACGAGGAAGCCGGCAGGCTCCTGTTCGCCCAGGCCTGCGAGTTCGTCGCCGGGGCGGCACAGGAGGCGCAATTGCCTTCGCTGGGCCTGCCCGAGGTGGCCTTTGCCGGGCGCTCGAACGTTGGCAAGTCGAGCCTCGTCAACGCGCTCACGGGGCGGCGCACGCTGGCGCGGGTGTCGTCGACACCGGGGCGCACGCGGCAGATCAATTTTTTCGACCTCGGCGGCAGGCTCATGCTGGTCGACCTGCCGGGCTACGGCTATGCCCGGGCGGCCAAGGGCGAGATCAAGGCCTGGACCGGGCTGGTGCGCGGTTTCCTGCGTGGCCGCGGCGGCTTGCGCCGGGTCTGCCTGCTGATCGATTCCCGCCATGGCCCGAAGCCGGCCGACGAGGACGTCATGGCCCTGCTCGACGAGGCCGCCGTGGTCTTCCAGGTGGTGCTGACCAAATGCGACAAGCCGGGCTCGGAAGCGGCCCTGGCGATGGCGGAGAAGATGGCGCGCGACCTCGCCGGCCGCCACCCGGCAATGTATCCGCAGGCCTTCCCCACCAGCGCTCGCAGCGGCTTCGGCATCGAGGCGCTGCGGGCCGAGCTGACGACCCTGGCCGAGCCGCCGGCCGATAGGATAGGCTGAGGCACATGACCGACAGAGACACCCTCGAAGCTCGGCTGCAGACCGCCGCCACCCTGTCCGAAGCCTTGCCCTACATGCGGCGCTTCACGGGCAAGACCGTGGTCATAAAGTTCGGTGGCCATGCGATGGGCGACGCCACGCTGGCGCAACGCTTCGCCCGCGATGTGGTGCTGCTCAAGCAAGTCGGTATCTCGCCGGTGGTGGTGCATGGCGGCGGGCCGCAGATCGGGCGCATGCTGGAGCGCCTCAAGATCGAGAGCCAGTTCGTCCAGGGTCTGCGCATCACCGATGCGGCAACGGTCGAGATCGTCGAGATGGTGCTCGCCGGCAGCATCAACAAACAGATCGCGGCCGACATTACGGCGGCCGGCGGCAGCGCTCTCGGCTTGAGCGGCAAGGACGGGCATCTGCTGCGCGCCCGCCGCCTTCAGAGGCGTCACCGGGATCCGGAATCGCAAATCGAGAAGGTCCTCGATCTGGGCTTCGTCGGCGAGCCGGAAAGTGTCGATACCGGCGTCATCGAGCGTCTCACGGCCGCCGATGTGATTCCCGTTATCGCGCCGATCGGCATCGGTCCCGAGGGCGAGACCTACAACATCAACGGCGACACGGCGGCGGGTGCGATCGCCAACGCGCTGGGCGCGACGAAGCTGCTGATGCTGACCGACGTGGCCGGCGTTCTCGATCCCGAAGGCACGCTCATTCCCCGCCTGACGCCGGAGAGCGCGCGGGCGCGAATCGAGGACGGCACGGTCTCCGGCGGCATGGTGCCGAAAATCGAGACCTGCATCGATGTTGTCGCCGATGCGGTGGCGGCGGCCCATATCCTCGATGGCCGCATCCCCCATGTGCTGCTGCTGGAAATCTTCACCGCCCACGGTGTCGGTACCATGATCAGCGCCGAGCCGGGCTGAGCCTTGGTATTAGTCGAAGAACTCGCCGAGAATGCGCTCCATCTCCTCGTCGCTCATCGGAAAGCCGTCGTCCGGGCCGGCTTTTATGATCGCGCTCTGACCCAGGCGCGCCACCTTGGTCTGCACCTCCGTCGCCACCGCCATCGGCAGGCCTGAGCGCCAGGTCAGCGCCATGATCGCCTTGGCGTCGCGTCCGCTGAGGATGCGCCCGACGGTCAGCGGTGTGGTGCCGGCCAGCAGCGCCATGGCCTGCTTGATGAAGAGAACGTCGTTGCGCGCGATGTGGTGCTGGAACAGCGTCTCGTCGAGGGCGCCACACTCGAAGGCGTGCGAGGCAGCCTCGACGCCGGTGAGGCTGGCCTCGATCTCGGCCTTGGCCAGGCTCGCGGCATTGCCGTCCAGCCGCTGCTCCACCTTGCTCGCCACCAGGCGCGCCATTTCGGGCGACAAGCGGTTGCTCTGCTCCATCTCGCGCAGCACCGCGGCCGAGACCAGGCGGGCGATATTGCCGGCCGCCTTGGACGAAAGATTGGGCCGCGCGGCAAGCGGCCGCTGCCAGGGCTCATGCCCCTGCGCCTGGTCGATCAGGGCGTCGAGTGTTTCCTCGCGGATTTGCGCGCTTTGGTTCGCCAGCAAATGGCTGATGGCGTCCTCGTCGTCGGTCGCCGCCACCGCATCGCTGACCGTCTCCGGCA
>CAZVDW010000486.1:0-1743 GCA_964625645.1 uncultured Rhodospirillaceae bacterium | reverse complement strand
ATTTGGCCAAATGGGCTTCCAACAACGGCCAAATCATCAAATCGGGGCTGCCGAATGACCGCAGAGCAAAATTCCTTCCATCGGTGGTCGGGTTCGCCTACGATTTGCTACGATACGAATGCTATCTGGGAAATATCGGATGACATCTCCGCCACCTCCCGGAACTGCGGAACGACCATCCCGGCGAGCCGCACCAGCGGCCAGGGTAGGCCGTTGACTTTCAGCGACTGCCCGGCGGCGCTTTCGATGGCGGCAACCAACTCACCGCCGCTCAGTGAATACCCGGTAGAGCAGGTTTTCGCAGTAGTAGGACCGGTTGAAGTCGGGAACGAAGTCGTGGTCACTGATCAAATAGTCGATGTAGTCGGCTCCCATGGTGTTGGCGTAGCCGAGAAAATGAAGCTGCAGCGGGGCCGGTTTGAGAGCCAGGATGGACAGCCTGGAGCCGCGCGTCAGGCCCGCCAGGTCGACCAGGATGTCAATGCCGTCATCGTTGATACGCTGGGCCGCGGCGAGATCCGATTCGAGCCGGAAATCGATCCAGTGATCGAAGCTTTCCTTGTAGTAGTCGGTCATTTCGTCGTGCTGCTGGGGCGCCACCGAGTAGCCGAATATCTCGAAGCGTTCACGGTCGTGATTGGCCAGCACGTCCCTGAACGCCATGCCGACGCTGTGAATGCGGAAGTCAGGCGAGATATAGCCCAGCCTGATCTTGCCCTCGTGTCGGCCCGGGTGACTGAGAGGATTTTCCGCCTTGAGGTCCTTGAGGCGGACATGGAGCATGGCCGTATTGTGACGGCATAGCCGGTCGATCAGGTCGAGCGAGGCGCCGACGTTGAAAAGCGCGAACACCGAGGTCGAAATACGGTTTTCGCCTGCCGCCAGTTCACGCTCGGTGCTGTCGATGACTTGCGCCAGCACGCTTTCCAGGTTGTCCCAGCGGCAGATCTGCAGCAGCGAATGGGTCAAATAGGAGAACACGGAATAATAGGTCGGGCGCAGTGCCAGCGCTTGGTTGTAGGCGGCAATGGAATCCTCGAAACGGCGCTGCGATTGCAGGAAATTGCCGAAGTTGTAGTAGGCCTCGGGACGATCGGGATAGAGATCGATGGCCCGCATGTACCAGTGCCAGGCGGCGTTGTAGTCACCGATGTCCTGGCTCGATATGGCGAGATTGTTGAGGGCGTCGAGGCGGTCGGGCTCGATCTCGAGGGCCTTGTTGTGCTCCTCGATGGCCTCCACGTTGCGGCCCAGCTCACGCAGCGAGGAACCCAGCGCAGCGTGGGCAGAGGCCGAATCCGGATGCTCGGCGACGACGCGCTCGAGGATCTCCAGGGCTTCGCCAACCTCGCCCAGATCGCGTTGCATGTTGCCCAGGTTGACCAGCGCGTGGACCATATTCGGGTCACTTTCGGCAGCCTGGCGGAAGGCGGCCGAGGCCGCCCGGATATCGCCGCGGCGGTGGTGGACATTGCCCAGCGTATTGTATGCGAAGGCAAAGTCCGGTGACTTTTCGATGGACATCTCGAGGTAGCTTTGGGCCTCGTCAAGCTGGCCCAGGTCCAACAGCACTGTGGCCAGATTGTTAAGCGTGTTGGCGTCTTCGGGATCGGCCTCGAGCGCCTTTCTCAGGTGCGCCACACCGCGCTCGGGCTGGCCGCAAATCTGATAGAGGCTGCCAAGCTGGTAGGCGATCTTCGGCTGGCCGGGATGACGTTCGAGAAATTCCTCCAAGAGTTCCGT